>JBBRVT010000224.1:0-7599 GCA_038246615.1 Burkholderiales bacterium | reverse complement strand
CATGCCACTTTGCGGCCCGCCGAGCTTCTGCGCGGCCTCCACCGCCTCTTGCACGGTGAACGCCGCAATGCCGCGCGGCACCGGCACGCCGTACTGGCGCAGGATCTCTTTACCCTGGTATTCGTGGATCTTCATGGGGGGGGCTCCTCGGGTGCTGTCTGGTGGACGTGTGGGGTGGAAGTGTCGGGTGGGCGGCTGACCGGAAGCTGATTGCACCGGTGCCAGGCCAGTCACTGTAGGCTGTGGATGCGGTTCAGCCTGCGGCGGCGGTCAGGCCGTTGTCGAAGTGGGCGCGCATCAGCCGGGTGGCTTCTTCGGGCTGGCGCGTGGCAATGGCTGCCATCACCGCACGGTGCTCGGCCAGCGATTCGGCCAGCCGGCCCTGCTTGAACAGCGACAGGTGGCGGTTGAGCTTCATCACTTTGCGCAGGTCCATCACGATCTGCGCACTCCAGCGGTTGCCGGCCAGTTCCAGCAGGCGAAGGTGGAACTGCTCGTTGGTGTCGAAGAAGGCGTCGCGCTGGCGCACCTGCTTCTCCAGCCGGTCATGCAGGGCCTGCAGGTCGGCGATCTGGGCGTCGCTGCAGCGTTCGGCCACCAGGCCGGCGGCGTCGCTTTCCAGCAGCGCCATCAGGTGGTAGACCTGGGCCACGTCGGCGGTGCTCATCTCGGTGACATAGGCGCCGCGCCGCACCTTCATCGTCACCAGGCCCTCGACGGCCAGCACCTTCAGCGCTTCGCGCAGTGGCGTGCGGCTGATGCCGTAGGCGGCGGCGATCTTCAGCTCGTCGATCCATGCGCCGGGCTCCAGGTCGCGGTTGAAGATCTGCTGGCGCAGGCGCTCGGCCACGTCCTGGTACAGGGCGCGTGGGGTGAGCGGGCCTCCCTGGGGCGGGTTGGTGGCCGTCGCGGCGGTGGCGGGCAAGGGCAGCGGCTCCAAGCGTGCGGTCGACAGTTGTCAGCCTGTGTGCAAAATTTGAATTCATAATTATGCAGCAGGTATCATGACAGGCATGACGGCAGGTGGCGTGTGCAGCCTGTCACCGTTGCCAACCTGTGCCGCAGCCCGTGCTGCAGCAAGGCCGGCCGGCCGCCCGCCTGTATCAACGAACGCATGCACGCATGCACGCACGCATGAACGAACGCACGCACGCACGCTTCAAGGATTCCCGCCATGTCCGACGCCCCTGAGTTCATCCCCGCCACGCTGGACCAATGGGCCAAGGCTGCTGCCAAGTCGGCCCCTGGCGGCAACGTGGCCGCGCTGAACTGGACCACGCCCGAAGGCATCAGCGTCAAGCCGCTCTACACCGCCGCCGATGTGGCCGGCCTGCCGCACACCGACACGCTGCCCGGCTTCGAGCCCTTCATCCGCGGCCCGCAGGCCACGATGTATGCGGTGCGGCCGTGGACCATCCGCCAATACGCCGGCTTCTCCACCGCAGAAGAAAGCAATGCCTTCTACCGCAAGGCGCTGGCCGCCGGTGGCCAGGGTGTCAGCGTGGCCTTCGACCTGGCCACCCACCGCGGCTACGACAGCGACCACCCGCGCGTGACCGGCGACGTCGGCAAGGCCGGCGTGGCCATCGACTCGGTCGAGGACATGAAGATCCTGTTCGACCAGATCCCGCTCGACACCGTGAGCGTCAGCATGACCATGAACGGCGCCGTGCTGCCGGTGCTGGCGGGCTATGTGGTGGCGGCCGAGGAGCAAGGCGTGCGCCAGGACCAGCTGACCGGCACCATCCAGAACGACATCCTCAAGGAGTTCATGGTCCGCAACACCTACATCTACCCACCCGAGCCGTCGATGAAGATCATCGGCGACATCATCGAGTACACGGCCCGGCACATGCCGAAGTTCAACTCGATCTCGATCAGCGGCTACCACATGCAGGAAGCCGGCGCCAACCAGGCGCTGGAGCTGGCCTTCACGCTGGCCGACGGGCAGGCGTATGTGAAGACCGCCATCGCCAAGGGCATGGACGTGGACGACTTCGCCGGGCGCCTCAGCTTCTTCTGGGCGATCGGCATGAACTTCTATCTCGAGATCGCCAAGATGCGCGCGGCGCGCCTGTTGTGGACGCGCGTGATGAAGGGCTTCGGCGCGAAGAACCCGAAGAGCTTGATGCTGCGCACCCACTCCCAGACCAGCGGCTGGAGCCTGACCGAGCAGGACCCGTACAACAACGTGGTGCGCACCACCATCGAGGCGATGGCGGCGGTGTTCGGCGGCACGCAGAGCCTGCACACCAACAGCTTCGACGAGGCCATCGCGCTGCCCACCGAGTTCTCGTCGCGCATCGCCCGCAACACCCAGCTGATCATCCAGGAAGAGACCCACATCACCAGCGTGGTCGACCCCTGGGCCGGCAGCTACATGATGGAAAAACTCACCCAGGACATGGCCGACGCCGCCTGGGCCATCATCGAAGAGGTGAATGCCATGGGCGGCATGACCAAGGCGGTGGACAGCGGCTGGGCCAAGCTGAAGATCGAGGCCAGCGCGGCCGAGAAGCAGGCCCGCATCGACAGCGGTCGCGATGTGATCGTCGGCGTCAACAAGTACAAGCTGAAGACGCAAGATGCGGTGGAGGTGCGCGACATCGACAACATGGCGGTGCGTGACAGCCAGATCGCCCGGCTGCAGCAGATCCGCGCCTCGCGCGACGGCGCTGCGGTGCAGGCCGCCCTGGCCGCGCTGACCGACGCTGCCCACGGCGGCCAGGGCAACCTGCTGGCGCTCAGCATCGCCGCCATCCGCCTGCGCGCCACCGTGGGCGAGGTGAGCGACGCGCTGGAGGCGGTGTACGGCCGCCACCGTGCCGACATCCAGAAGGTGACCGGGGTGTATGCCGCCGCCTATGACTCGGCCGAGGGCTGGGACAAGCTCAAGGAAGAGATCGCCGCCTTCGCCGAGACCGAAGGCCGCCGCCCGCGGGTGATGATCGCCAAGCTGGGGCAGGACGGCCACGACCGCGGCGCCAAGGTGGTGGCCACGGCCTTTGCCGACCTGGGCTTCGACGTCGACATGGGCCCGCTGTTCCAGACGCCCGAGGAATGCGCCCGCCAGGCCATCGAGAACGATGTGCATGCGGTGGGCGTCAGCACCCTGGCCGCCGGCCACAAGACCCTGGTGCCGGCCATCATCGCCGAGTTGCGGAAGCAAGGCGCCGACGACATCATCGTGTTCGTCGGCGGGGTGATCCCGCAGCAGGACTACGGCTACCTGTACGACGCCGGCGTGAAGGGCATCTACGGCCCCGGCACGCCCATCCCGGCCAGCGCGAAAGACGTGCTGGAGCAGATCCGCAGCGCGCAGGCGGCCTGAGAGCCTGTCGGCCCGACCAGCATCGACGCCTTGTCGCCAGCAATGACACCGCACGCGGCACCCGTGGCTGGCGCGTTGACGCTCAGCGCGGCCAGCGACGACGACTTCGAGGCCCTGCTGGCGCTGCGCATGGCCGCCATGCACGAGAGCCTGCAACGCCTGGGCCGCTTCGACCCGCAGCGCGCGCGTGAGCGGCTCAGCCGCCCCTTCGAACCGGCGCACACCCGCAACATCCTGCTGCTGGGCGAGCTGGTGGGCTTCGTGGTGCTGCTGCCTGTGCCGGCTGCCGCCCCCACGCACCTGGTGCTGGACCATCTCTACATCGCACCGCAGGCCCAGCGCCAGGGTGTCGGCAGCTGGGTGATGGCCCAGGTGCTGGACGAAGCCGACCGCCGCAGCCTGCCGGTGCGGGTGACGGCGCTGGAGCGCAGCGACGCCAACCGCTTCTACCAGCGCCATGGCTTCGAGTTGCAGCATGCCAGCGACTGGGACGTGCACTATCTGCGCCCGGCGCCGGCCGACCGGGACTGAAGCACCGTGCCCGATACGAACGCCCTGCCGGCGCCCGACCAGGCGCTGCACGACGCGGTGACCGGCGCGCCCGGCCCGGCCCAGCGCCGTGCCGTGGCCAAGGCCATCACCCTGCTGGAAAGCACCCGGCCCGACCACCGCACCCGTGCCGACGCGCTGCTCAATGCCCTGCTGCCGCACACCGGCCGCAGCCTGCGGCTGGGCATCAGCGGCGTGCCCGGCGTGGGCAAGAGCACCTTCATCGAGGCACTGGGCCTGTTCCTCATCGACCGCGGCCACCGCGTGGCGGTGCTGGCGGTGGACCCATCGTCCAGCGTGGGCGGCGGCTCCATCCTGGGCGACAAGACGCGCATGGAGCGGCTGTCGATGGACACCCGGGCCTACATCCGCCCCAGCCCCAGCAGCGGCACCCTGGGCGGCGTGGCCGAGAAGACCCGCGAGGCGTTGCTGGTGTGCGAGGCCGCAGGGCACGACATCGTCATCGTCGAGACCGTGGGCGTGGGCCAGAGCGAGACCGCCGTGGCCGGCATGACCGACATGTTCATCCTGCTGCAACTGCCCAATGCCGGCGACGACTTGCAGGCCATCAAGAAGGGCGTGATGGAGCTGGCCGACCTGGTGGTGATCAACAAGGCCGACATCGACGAGGCCGCCGCGACCCGTGCGCGGGCGCAGATCAGCTCGTCGCTGCGGCTGAGCGGGATGCACGGGAATCCCGAGCGTTCGCCGGGTCGCCCGAAGGATGCGAGCGTCCACCCGGGGGGCAGCGACCGCAGTGGGCGTGGGGGCCATGACCCTGTTCACCACGACATGGCCCAGTGGCACCCTGAGGTGATGCAGCTGAGCGCGCTCAAGGGCTCGGGCCTGCCCGAGTTCTGGGCTGCGATCACCCGCTTTCGCGGCCTGCAGACGGCCAACGGCCGCCTGGCCGCGCGCCGCCAGCGCCAGGACCAGGCCTGGATGTGGGCGCTGATCGACGCCGGCCTGGCGCAGCGCTTCAAGGCCCACCCGGCGGTGCGTGCCGCGCTGCCCGGCCTCGGCGCCGATGTGCACACCGGCCGTGTGGCGGCGTCGGTGGCTGCGCGCCGCCTGCTCGACCTGTTCCATTGAGACCCGACACGGAGAACAACCCCATGCACGACATCCAAGAAAAGCTCGAAGCCATGCGCGCCCAGGCGCGCCTGGGCGGGGGAGAAAAGCGCATCGCCGCCCAGCATGCCAAGGGCAAGCTCACCGCCCGTGAGCGGCTGGAGCTGCTGCTGGACGAAGGCAGCTTCGAAGAGTGGGACATGTTCGTCGAGCACCGCTGCGCCGACTTCGGCATGCAGGACAACAAGATCCGCGGCGACGGCGTGGTCACCGGTTACGGCATGATCAACGGCCGTCTGGTGTTCGTCTTCAGCCAGGACTTCACCGTCTTCGGCGGTGCGCTCAGCGAGGCCCATGCCGAGAAGATCTGCAAGGTGATGGACCAGGCGATGAAGGTGGGCGCGCCGGTGATCGGCCTGAATGATTCAGGCGGCGCGCGCATCCAGGAAGGTGTCGCGTCACTCGGTGGTTATGCCGACGTGTTCCAGCGCAACGTGATGGCCAGCGGCGTGATCCCGCAGATCAGCATGATCATGGGCCCCTGTGCCGGCGGTGCGGTGTATTCCCCGGCCATGACCGACTTCATCTTCATGGTGAAGGACAGCAGCTACATGTTCGTCACCGGCCCCGAGGTGGTGAAGACGGTGACGCACGAGGAAGTGACCGCCGAGGAACTGGGCGGCGCCAGCGCCCACACCACCCGCAGCGGCGTTGCCGACCTGGCCTTCGACAACGATGTCGAAGCGATCCTGATGCTGCGGCGCTTCTACAACTACCTGCCGCTGAACAACCGCGAGAAGCCGCCGGTGCGCCCCAGCGCCGACCGTGCCGACCGGCTCGACCATTCGCTCGACACGCTGGTCCCCGACAACCCCAACAAGCCCTACGACATCAAGGAACTCATCACCAAGGTGGTCGATGACGGCGACTTCTTCGAACTGCAGTCCGACTACGCCCGCAACATCGTCATCGGCATGGGCCGCATGGAAGGCCGGACGGTGGGCATCGTGGCCAACAACCCGCAGGTGCTGGCCGGCTGCCTGGACATCAAGAGCAGCATCAAGGCCGCGCGCTTCGTGCGCTTTTGCGACGCCTTCAACATCCCGGTGGTCACTTTCGTGGACGTGCCCGGCTTCATGCCCGGCACCGCGCAGGAGTACGGCGGCATCATCAAGCACGGCGCCAAGCTGCTCTACGCCTATGCCGAGTGCACCGTGCCCAAGGTGACGGTGATCACCCGCAAGGCCTACGGCGGCGCCTATGACGTGATGAGCAGCAAGCACCTGCGCGGCGACGTCAACTTTGCCTGGCCGAACGCCGAGATTGCGGTGATGGGTGCCAAGGGCGCGGTGGAGATCATCTTCCGCGAGGACAAGGGTGACCCGGTGAAGCTGGCAGCCCGCGAGGCCGAATACAAGGCCCGGTTTGCCAACCCGTTCGTGGCCGGCAGCCGCGGCTTCATCGACGACGTGATCCAGCCGCACGAGACCCGCAAGCGCATCTGCCGCAGCCTGGTGATGCTGCAGGACAAGAAGCTGGAAAACCCGTGGCGCAAGCACGGCAACATTCCGCTCTGACCGCGCCGCCAGCAAGCCGTCCAGCGCAGACTCAAGCCGCTCCTCAAGATCGTGTAGGGAAATTCAGGGAGACCAGTGCATGTCCACCGCCACCCTCACCAGCAAGGGCCAGATCACCATCCCCGCCGACGTGCGCCGTGCGCTGAACGTGCAGATGGGTGACCGCGTGGAGTTCGTGCAGATCGAACCCGGTCGATTCGAACTCGTCGCGGCCACGCGCTCGGTGCGTGAGCTCAAGAGCGTGTTCGGAAAAGCCGAGTGCACGGTGTCGATCGCCCGGATGAACCAGGCTGTCGCCGAACGTGGTGCCAGGGCGGGGCGCGCCAAGTGATCGGCTTCGCCACGACTGTGCTGGAGCGCTGCCTGATGCAGGACGACCCGCGCCAGTCGGCCCGTGCCACGCCGTTGACCGAGTCGCTGACGCCAGAAGCGCCCGGCTACCTGCCGCTGGTTGCGATGGTGGAACTGCTGTGGGTGCCGTTGGGCGGCCATGCCCTCAGCCGCGCCCAGGTGGCGACGGTGCTGGACACCCTGTTGCGCCGCAAGGAACTGGTGGTCGACCGTGCCGGCCTCGTCATCCAGACGTTGCAGCGTTTCAGCGCCGGCAACGCCGACTTTGCGGATGCGCTGATCGAACGCATCGGCAACGCAGCTGGCTGCAAGGCAACGATGAGCTTCGACACGGGCGCCGTGAAGGCTGGGTCGATGACCTTGGTGCCCTGAGAGTCTGAGAGTCTTTTGATCATGCCCGCTCATCACGCCAGAAAGCACCCGCTCGCCGTTGCAAATGCCCGCCATTGCCCGGGCTTTGACTGCGCTTTGCGCCTAAGTCGGTCACCTTTCGGCGCGCTGCTCGGTCACGCTCGAAAAACTCATGAGGAAACGCCGGGCCGCTCCCAAGTTTCCTCATCCCCCCTCGGGGGGCCTGACGCGCAGCGGCAGGTCTGGGGGCGCTCATGAGGAAACGCCGGGCCGCTCCCAAGTTTCCTCATCCCCCCTCGGGGGGCCTGACGCGCAGCGGCAGGTCTGGGGGCGCTCATGAGGAAACGCCGGGCCGCTCCCAAGTTTCCT
>JBBRVT010000223.1:0-7611 GCA_038246615.1 Burkholderiales bacterium | reverse complement strand
TGCTCCCAGGTGCCGGTGACCACCGACGCCGCCATGGCGGTGGCCTGGAACAGCAACAGGCACAGCAGCAACAGGGGCAGGGCCAGACAGCGGCGGATGGCGGGGCGGCAGGAGGGCATCGTGATCGGTGTCGGGGCCAGGTCCAGGGAGAGCGGAGCCATCATCAGCGCATCAAGTCGGGGCAGCAATCGGGGTTGTCGCCCCTGCCATGCAAGCGCGGGGCCAACCCCTGCCAGCGGGCGCCGTGGATCCGGCGCCGCTGGGCCGCCGGGGCCACCACTGGAGGGAGCTTCGCAACCGCTTCGGGGGGGGGGCTTAATCAATGCCTGAAGTGTCGGGTGCCGGTGAACACCATCGCCACGCCGCGCTCGTCGGCGGCGGCGATGACTTCGGCATCGCGTACCGAGCCGCCGGGCTGGATGACGCAGCTGGCGCCGACGTCGATCACCACGTCCAGCCCGTCGCGGAACGGGAAGAAGGCGTCGCTGGCCACCGCGCTGCCGGCCAACGACAGGTCGGCATGCCCGGCCTTGATGCGGGCGATGCGGGCCGAGTCGATGCGGCTCATCTGCCCCGCGCCCACGCCCAGGGTCATGCCGCCGCCGCAGAAGACGATGGCATTGCTCTTGACGAACTTGGCCACCTTCCAGGCAAACAGCAGGTCGGCCAGTTGCTGCGGCGTGGGCTGCAGCATGGTCACCACGGTCAGCTCGGCCGGCACCACGTTCCTGGCGTCGGCGCTCTGCAGCAGCAGGCCGCCGCCGACGCGCTTCATGTCCAGCAGGTTGCCGCCGGCGGCCAGCGGCACCTCCAGCAGGCGCAGGTTGGGCTTGGCGGCCAGCAGTTCACGTGCCTCCGGTGTGACGCTTGGTGCCAGCGCCACCTCGACGAACTGCTTGGCGGCGTTGATGGCCCGCACCACCTCGGCATCGAGCGGCCGGTTCAGCGCCAGGATGCCGCCATAGGCACTGGTGGGGTCGGTCTTCAGCGCCTTCAGGTAGGCATCGACTGCGCTGGCGCCCACCGCCACGCCGCAGGGGTTGGCATGCTTGACGATGACGCAGGCCGGCTCGTCGAAGGTCTTCACGCATTCCCACGCGGCATCCGCGTCGGCGATGTTGTTGAAGGACAGTTCCTTGCCCTGCAACTGCACCCACTGCGCCAGCGTGCCTGCGGCGGGTTTCAGCTCGCGGTAGAAGGCCGCGCTCTGGTGCGGGTTCTCGCCGTAGCGCATGTCCTGCGTCTTCACCAATTGCAGGTTGAACACCGCCGGGTAGTCGGCGCGCAGCGGCACGGCGTCCGGCTGGTCCTCGGCACCGGGCGCCAGCGCGCTGAGGTAGTTGGTGATCATGCCGTCGTAGGCGGCGGTGTGGGCAAACACCTTGCGCGCCAGGCTGAACCTGGTGGCGCGTTGCATCCCGCCGGCGTCGAGTTCGGCCAGCACTTGCGGGTAGTCGGCCGGGTCGATCACCACGCCGACGTCGGCCCAGTTCTTGGCTGCGGCGCGCAGCATGGCCGGGCCGCCGATGTCGATGTTCTCGATCGCGTCTTCCAGCGTGCAGTCGGGCCGGGCGGTGGCCTGGGCAAACGGGTAGAGGTTGATCACCAGCAGGTCGATGGTGGCAATGCCGTGCTCGGCCAGTGCGGCCATGTGTGCCGGCACGTCGCGCCGGGCCAGCAGGCCGCCGTGGATGCGCGGGTGCAGGGTCTTCACCCTGCCGTCCAGCATCTCGGGGAAGCCGGTCACTTCGGCCACCTCGGTCACCGGCAGGCCGGCGTCGGCCAGCAGGCGCGCGGTGCCGCCGGTGGACAAGAGCTTCACGCCACGCGCATGCAGTGCGGTGGCGAAGTCGAGGATGCCGGTCTTGTCGGACACGGACAGCAGGGCAGTGGTCATGCGTTGAAGGGTGTCGACAGGGAAGGCGGCGAAGCCACCCATGCAGCAAGCGGCCGCCGCAGAACCGGCTTGGCCGGGCTGCTGGCGGCGCCCCCTGGAGGGGGAGCGCCGAAGGCGCTGCGGGGGTGGGCCATCAGATCAACTTGTGGTCCAGCAGCTTGCGGCGCAGGGTGTTGCGGTTGATGCCCAGCCATTCAGCGGCCTTGCTCTGGTTGCCGTCGGCATGCTTCATCACCACTTCGAGCATGGGCCGTTCCACCGTGCCGATCACCATGTCGTGCACGGCGTTGGGCTCGGTGCCGCGCAGGTCCTTGAAGTACTGCTCCAGGCTGTCGCGGATGCAGTCCTCGATCTTCTTCTTGCTCATGCTTGCAGGGCCATCAGGCCGTCGTTGGCGGCAACACCCGCAGGGAGCAAGCAATGGGCCAGGGCCAGGTTGTCGAAGTAGGCGGCCACCGCGTCCACCTGGGCGCGGGCATCGTCCAGCCGGTTCATGGTCTGGCGGAAGGCTTCGCCGCCGGGCAGGCCGCGCACCGCCCAGCCGATGTGCTTGCGCGCACTGCGCACGCCGGTGAATTCACCGTACAGACCGTAGTGCTGCTGCAGGTGGGCCAGCAGCCAGCCCCTGACCTGCAGCGTGGGCGGTGCGGGCAGGGCCTGGCCGGTCGCCAGTTCATGCGCGATCTCGCGGAAGATCCACGGCCGGCCCATCGCGGCGCGGCCGATCATCAGTGCGTCGGCGCCGGTGTGCTGCAGCACCGCGCGGGCCTTGGCGGTGCTGTCGATGTCGCCATTGGCCACCACCGGCACCCGCACCGCGGCCTTCACTGCGGCGATGGTGTCGTACTCGGCAAACCCGGTGTAGGCCTGCTCGCGCGTGCGGCCATGCACCGTGAGCAGAGCCACGCCGGCGGCTTCGGCCGCGCGCGCCAGCGCCACCGCATTGCGCTCGGCATGGCACCAGCCGGTGCGCATCTTCAGCGTGACCGGCACACCGCGCGGCGCGCACACGGCCACCACCGCCTCGACGATGGCCATCGCCAGCGCCTCGTCGCGCATCAGTGCAGAGCCGGCCCACTTGGTGCACACCTTCTTGGCCGGGCAGCCCATGTTGATGTCGATGATCTGCGCACCGCGGTCGATGTTGTAGGCGGCGGCCTCGGCCATCATCGGTGCGTCGGTTCCGGCGATTTGCACCGCGATCGGGCCGGGCTCGCCGGTGTGGTCGGCGCGCCGGCTGGTCTTCAGCGACGCCCACAGGTCCTTGCGCGAGGTGACCATCTCGCTCACCGCATGGCCGGCGCCCAGGCTGCGGCACAGCTGGCGGAACGGCCGGTCGGTCACCCCCGCCATGGGGGCGACGAACAGCCTGTTCGGCAGCACGTAGGGGCCGAGTTGCATCGGGTGGTCAGGGGGAGGGTGGTGGCGCAGCGGCTGCTGCTGAAAAAAGAGGCAAAGTATAGCTGCGCCTAATTTCGCAGCGTGTCGCCCGCAGCCTGCCTATGATCCCTGCCAATGGAAGCCTGGACCGAAGCCCAGCTGGGCGCATTGCTGGCCCTGCTGGCCCTGCCGAAGTTCGGCCTGAGCACGGTGTTCGTCGTCGCGCTGGTGTCGGCCACGCTGCTGCCGCTGGGCTCCGAGCCGGCGGTGTTCGGCCTGGTCAAGCTCAACCCCGCATTGTTCTGGCCGGCCGTGGGCGTGGCCACGCTGGGCAACACCCTGGGCGGCGCCATCAGCTGGTGGATGGGCTACGGCGCCGAGCGGGCCTACGAGCGTGTCACCCACCGCAGCGGCGAGTTGCGCGCCATCGGCTGGCTGCGCCGCTTCGGCCCCAAGGCCTGCCTGCTGTCGTGGCTGCCGGGTGTGGGCGATCCGCTGTGCGCGGTGGCCGGCTGGCTGGCGCTGCCGTTCTGGCCTTGCGTGGCCTACATGGCCGTCGGCAAGTGCGCCCGCTACATCACGATGACGGTGGCGCTGCTGTGGCTGTTTCCAACGGCACCCGGTTGACCACCCCTGAAACCCGCCCATCCGGGTGATGCACCGGCGTCAGGCGCGCGCCGCAGAATCAGGCCACGACAGCTTGCAGCCGGCCCGGTGCCGGCCCCCCGCCATGGCCCATGCCACCCCCGCCTACAGCCAGCTGGAGCGCAGCTTCACCCGGCTGCACCACCTCGACCACCTGCAGTGCATGGCCTACTGGGACCAGGCCGCGATGATGCCCGCCGGCGGCGCCGAGGCACGTGCCGGCGCGCTGGCCGAGCTGGCCGCGCTGATGCACCAGGTGCGCACCGACCCCGTGCTGTCGCGGTCACTGGTGCAGGCCGCCGACGAGCCGCTGGACGACTTCCAGCATGCCAACCTGCGCGAAATGCGCCGCGAATGGCGTGCTGCCAATGCCCTGCCCGAAGCGCTGGTGCAGCGCAGCCAGCTGGCCAGCGCGCGCTGCGAGCATGCCTGGCGCCGCCAGCGCCCGGCCAATGACTGGGCTGGCTTTCTCGTCAACTTCCGCGACGTGGTGGCCGCCGCCCGCGAAGAGGCGCAACTGTTGTCGCAGTGCAGCGGCCTGCGCCCCTACGACGCGCTGATGGACCGTTTCGAGCCCGGCATGACCTGCGAGCGGCTCGACCCGCTGTTTGCCGACCTGCGCCAGTGGCTGCCCGGGCTGGTGCAGCAGGTGCAGGCAAAGCAGCGGCATGAACCGGTGCTGCAGCCGCAGGGCCCGTTCCCGGTGGAGGCACAGCGCCGGCTGTGCCTGCAGGTGATGCACTGGTTGCAGTTCGACTTCAGCAGCGGCAGGCTCGACGTGAGCACCCATCCGTTTGCCGGCGGGGTGCCTGAAGATGTGCGCCTGACCACCCGCTACGAGACCGGCGAGTTCATCACCAGCCTGCTGGGCGCCATCCACGAGACCGGCCATGGCCGTTACGAGCAGGGCCGCCCGCGCGCCTGGCTGGGCCAGCCGGTGTCGCTGGCACGCTCGATGGCGATCCACGAAAGCCAGAGCCTGAGCTTCGAGATGCAGCTGGGCCGCCACCCGGGCTTCATGGCCCACTTGGCGCCGATGATCCGCCAGGCCTTCGGCGACCAGCCGGCCTTCGAGCCGGCCAACCTGTTGCGCCTGGTCACCCGGGTGCAGCCCGGGCTGATCCGGGTGGACGCCGACGAGCTGACCTATGCCGCGCACGTGATGCTGCGCTACGACATCGAGCGCCGCCTGGTCGAGGGCGACATCGAGCCCGACGATATCCCGGCGCTGTGGGATACCGGCATGGCCGACCTGCTGGGCCAGGACACCCGCAGCAACTTCCGCGACGGGCCGATGCAGGACGTGCACTGGCCCGAGGCCATGTTCGGCTACTTCCCCTGCTACACGCTGGGGGCGATGTACGCCGCGCAGTGGTTCGCCGCGATGCGGCGTGACCTGCCCGGGCTGGATGCCGGCATCCTGGCCGGTGATCTGGCGCCGGTGTTCGGCTGGCTGGACAGCCAGATCTGGCAGCAGGCCAGCCGCTGGACCACCGACGACCTGGCGGTGCGCGCCAGCGGCGAGGTGTTGAACCCGGCGCACTACCGGGCGCACCTGCAGGCGCGTTACCTGGGCTGAACAGGTCTCAGGCTCTCAGAGCCTGAGAGTTTTTCGGGCGTGCCCGAGCAGTGCATCAAAGGGCACCCGATCTAGGCGCAAAGCGCAGCCATAGCCCGGGCTATGGCGAGCATTTGCAACGACGAGCGGGGACACTTTGGCGTGATGAGCGGGCGTGAACGAAAGACTCTCAGGCTCTCAGCCGCCAGCCGCCTTGCGGCGGCGGCGCACCGCCGCGACCGGCGCAACCACCACTGCATCCGGCACGGCGGCGGGCGCCGCCTTCTGGCGGGCACGGCGCGCAGCCGGCTTGGGTGGTGCGGCCTGCACGGCGTCTTTCAGGGCCTTGCCGGGCCGGAACTTCGGCACCCGGGCCGCCTTGGCCGGGGCCGGGGCGGGTTCACCCTTCAAAGCCGCCACGGCGGCTTCCAGCGCGGCGACGCGGTCGACCAACGACGCCAGGTCCTTGGCTGCGGGCACGCCCAGCCGGCCCAGCGCGCGGGCGGTGCGCTCCTCGAAGATCGACTCCAGCTTGTCCCATTGCGCATTGGCCTTGCTGCCCACCTCGCCGGCCATCGCCGACATCTTGCCGGCCACGTCGCCCAGCTTCTCCTCGGCCACCGCCTGGGTCTTTCGCTGCAGGTTCACGCCTTCCTTGATCAGCGAGTCGAACACCTTGCCACCTTCACCCTGGGCCTTGGCAAACGCGCCCAGGCCGGCCAGCCAGATCTGCTGCGCCGAGTCCTTGACGGTCTGCGCCAGCTGGCTGTCGAGCAGGCCGCTGTGGGCCGCCGCCTGCTTCTCGGCCATCTTCTGAAGTCTCTTCACCATGGGAACTCCTGGGGGATGTGGATGCGGCGCGTGGGTTGCGCAGCCCGCCACAGTGTAGGCAGGCCGGATCGAGGCGTCTGCCTAATCGGCAGGGGTGGCGCACGGGGGTTTTCACGGGATGCAGACCCTGGCGGCTATCCTGCCTGCCATGTACGTGTCCTTCTTCGGCCTGCAGCACGCGCCGTTCTCGATCGCGCCCGACCCGCGCTATCTGTACATGAGCGAGCGCCACCGCGAGGCGCTGGCGCATCTGCTGTACGGCGTGCAGGCCGGCGGCGGCTTCGTGCTGCTGACCGGCGAGATCGGTGCAGGCAAGACCACCGTGTGCCGCTGCTTCCTGGAACAGGTGCCCGCAGGTTGCCAGGTGGGCTACATCGTCAACCCCAAGCTGAGCGTGGGCGAGCTGCTGCAGACGGTGGCCGAGGAGTTCGGCATCGCCCCGCCGCCGGGTGCTGCCAGCGGCACCGCCACGGTGAAAACCTGGGTCGACGCGCTGAACCGCCACCTGCTCGACGCCCATGCCCAGGGCCACCGCTGCGTGCTGATCATCGACGAGGCGCAGCACCTGTCGGCCGAGGTGCTGGAGCAGCTGCGCCTGCTGACCAACCTGGAGACGCACGAGCGCAAGCTGCTGCAGATCATCCTGATCGGCCAGCCCGAGCTGCGCAGCCAGTTGGCGTCGCCCGGCATGGAGCAGCTGGCCCAGCGGGTGATCGCCCGCTACCACCTGCAGGCGCTGAGCGCCACCGAGACCGAGGCCTACGTGGCCCACCGCCTGGCGGTGGCCGGGCTGGCCGGTGCCAACCCCTTCGATGCGCGCGCGCTGCGGCAGGTCCATGCGCTGACTGGTGGCGTGCCGCGGCGCATCAACCTGCTGTGCGACCGTGCCCTGCTGGGCGCCTATGCGCAGGGCCGGGCGCAGGTGGATCTGCGCACCGTCGGTCAGGCGGCGCAGGAGGTCTTCGGCCCGGCCGTGGCAGCGGCCGGCAGCGGGCGCCGGGCCCTGCTGGTCGCTGCGCTGGCGGCCTTGCCGTTGCTGGGGGTCGCCGTGTGGCTGGCCCTGTCGCCCGGGCCGCGCGCGGACGGCGCCCGGTTGGCGCTGGCGGCGTCGGCTCCGGCATCGGCATCGGCATCGACCCCGGCGTCGTCTACGGCGTCATCTGCGGCGTCGTCTCCGGCGTCGCCTGCCGCCCGTGCGCCAGGCGGCATCGCCAGCACAGCCGCACCGCCTGCCGCTGCCGCGTCTGCAGCCCCGGCGCCACCGCTGTTCGACCCTGTCGCCGACTGGCCGGCACTGGCC
>JBBRVT010000222.1:0-7621 GCA_038246615.1 Burkholderiales bacterium | reverse complement strand
GCAGCCAAACCCGCCGGCAACTTCCTGCGCAGCCTGATCGAGCGCGAGTTGCAGGACGGCGTGTATGCGCAGCGGCTGTGGGGCGGCAGCCCGGGCGATGCGGCCCACCATGCGGCCGGCGCGGCCGACCCGGCCCCGGTGCGGCTGCGCTTTCCGCCCGAGCCGAACGGCTACCTGCACATCGGCCATGCCAAGAGCATCTGCCTGAACTTCGGGCTGGCGCGCGATTTCGGCGGCGTGTGCCACCTGCGCTTCGACGACACCAACCCCGAGAAGGAAGAGCAGGAATTCGTCGACGCCATCGTCGAGATGGTGCAGTGGCTGGGCTGGACCTGGCAGGCCCACTACAACGAGGGCCACACCAGCCACCTGTACTACGCCAGCAACTACTTCGACTTCATGTACCGCGCCGCCGAGCACCTGGTCGAGCGCGGCCTGGCCTATGTGGACGAGCAGACGCCCGAGCAGATGCGCGCGACCCGCGGCGACTTCAGCACCCCCGGCACCGACAGCCCCTGGCGCGGCCGCACGCCGGCCGAGAACCTGGCGCGCTTTCGCGAGATGCGCGACGGCGCGCATGCCGACGGCAGCATGGTGCTGCGCGCCAAGGTCGACATGGCTTCGCCCAACATCAACCTGCGGGATCCGGCGCTCTACCGCATCAAGCGCGCGCACCACCACAACACCGGCGACCGCTGGTGCATCTACCCGATGTACGCCTATGCGCACCCGATCGAGGACGCGCTGGAGAACATCACCCACAGCATCTGCACGCTGGAGTTCGAGGACCAGCGCCCCTGGTACGACTGGCTGCTGGCGCGCCTGGGTGAATCGGCCACGCTGCCCGATGGGCGCATGGTGGGCGGCCTGGTCAACCAGCCCGCACCCAAGCAGCATGAGTTCGGCCGGCTCAATCTCAGCTACCTGGTCACCAGCAAGCGCAAGCTCAAGGCTCTGGTCGAAGAAGGCCATGTGGACGGCTGGGACGACCCGCGCATGCCCACGCTGGCTGGCCTGCGCCGGCGCGGCTACACGCCGGCGGCGGTGCGCAAGTTTGCCGAGGACACCGGTGCCAGCAAGACCAATGTGTGGATCGACTACAGCGTGCTGGAAGGCACGCTGCGCGCCGACCTGGAAGGCCAGGCGCCACGCGCGATGGCGGTGATCGACCCGCTGCCGCTGAAGCTGACGAACTGGGATGCGCTGTTCGGCGCCGGCCACACCGAGCCTTGCAGCGCGCCGGCGCACCCGCAGCGGCCCGATCTGGGCCAGCGCAGCTTCGGCCTGGGCCCGCTGGTGTGGGTGGAGCGGGACGACTTTGCCGAGTTGCCGGCCAAGGGCTTCTTCCGGCTCTACCCGCCGCGCACCGACGCGGCAGGCGCCACGACACCGGGCAACAAGGTGCGGCTGAAGTACGGCATGGTGGTGGAGTGCAGCGGCTGCGAGAAAGACGCCGACGGCCGCGTCACTGCGGTGCTGGCCAGCGTGCTGCCCGACACCAAGAGCGGCACGCCCGGCGCCGATACGGTGAAGGTGAAGGGCACCATCACCTGGGTCGGCGCGCAAGATGCCGTGGCCGCCACCTTCCACCTCTACGACCGGCTGTTCACCGAGGCCCAGCCCGATGCCGGCGACCGGGACTTCCGCAGCGTGTTGAACCCGCACAGCAAGACGGTGGTGCGGGGCTTCGTGGAGCCGGCGCTGGCCGGCCTGAAAGCCGATCAGCATTTCCAGTTCGAGCGCCACGGCTACTTTGTCACCGACCGGGTGGACCACCGTGCCGAGGCGCCGGTGTTCAACCGCATCACCGGGCTGAAGGACAGCTGGGCGAAGTGAGTTGGGGCGGCGCGTTCAGTCGCGCTGCAGCGTCAGGCGGGTGTGCCGGCCTTGCGCCGCATCGAATCGGCGGCTGGCCTGCAGCACCGGCCAGCAGCCGGTGAAGGCGGCGTCCACGCCGTCCAGCCGCAGCCAGGCGCCAGGCAAGTGAGCGGGAGACGGGTCTTCGGCCACGCGCATCGGGTAACCGCACGGTGGCAGGATGCGGCCCTTCGCCCGTGTCAACGGGGCAAGGGCGGGTCGAAGACGCCTTCCAGCACCACGCCACAGCGCTTGCCTTCCATGGCGTCCAGATCGCCCTCGAAGTCGCCAGCACCGACCAGGACGACGGTGCCGTCGGTCGCCGCCGGCTTGCCATCTTTGGTACCGACGGTGGGCAGTTTGGCACTGCCAGTGACCAGCGCCAGCGCCACATTGGTGTTCCCGACAGGAATCTTCAGAATGGTCTTGAACTGGAAGATCACCACACAGTTGATGTCCATCGAGCCATCAGCCTGGTTGAACTTTCCGGTGGCGCCTTCATCAAGCGCGATGGTTAGACTGAGCAGCCCCAGACCACTCTGGCCGGCATTCACATCCTCGAGCACAGGTGTTTTGAAGTCGCGCAGGCGCACGGTCTGATCGTCGGCAAGCTCCAGCGTGCAGGTGGCCTCGACAACCTTGGGCCCAGGAAAACTGGCAACGCTGGAATACATGGTGACCTGGCCCGTGAAGGTGTGTGTGGTTGACATGATTTGCCTCTCCGGCGTTGGTTGTGCACGAAATCGTGCGGGAAAGGCGCCACTGGCGCCTAGCTCAGGTTGTAGGTGTAGTCGACCGGGGTGTCGCCCTCCCGGGCACCGATCAGGCGAACCCGCAGCTCGCCATGCGGATCGTCGCGGAGCTTGTTCACCTCCACCACGGCAAAGCCGGGTGCCGGGCACGACTTCAATTCTTCGACGGTGGCCTTCCAACGCGAGCCGCGTTCGCGTTCGGCGGGGCGGCTTTGCACCACGCCAAGGGGCCCTTGCACATAGTCGCGCGCGTCGGCATTGGCAAACGGCCATGGGGCATACAGGCCGGATGACAGCACCCCATGCACCACCACATCTTCCGCCAGGCGCACCCGGCAGACCGCCTGCAGATGGGCGTCGCCTGAGAGGAACACCACCTTGCGCAGGCGCTTGGTCACGATGAACTCGAGCAGTTCATCCATGCTGTCCGGGTAGCCCGCCCAGCCGTCGGAACGCATCACGTCGGCCACGGCCTTCTTGCCGTCCTGGTTTTGCCGAGCCGCCCGCTCGAACGGGATCAGCGGCGATGGCGACGCGATGAACTTCACGGCTTCATCGGGCGCTTGGCACAGCAAGGTTTTCAACCCACGCATCGACTCCTTGGCAATGATGGTGGCGCGCTGCCAGTTGGTGCCGCGGCTGCCAATGGTGATGCGGCGCAGGTCGCGCTGGCTGCGGGTGTCGAGCACAGCCACCAGCGCACCGGCTGGCCGGAAGCTGAAGTGCCTCCCGGGCTGCAGCGTGCTGCACACAGGGTTCACAACGCCCTGGTACCGGTCGAAGGCACGCAAGCCCGCCGCCACGTCATCGTCCTCACTCAGATGCGGAAGCGGCTGCCAGTTGTCGCGCACCTCGTGGTCGTCCAGCATCATGTACATCGGCAGCCGCGCAGTCACACGCCGAAACGCCGGCATGCGGAAGGTCAGGTCGTAGGCTTGGCGCACCGCGTCGTCGGCACTGCCCGGATAGGCATCGCTGCCCAGCGCGCCTGCATTGGAATCGACGTACACCTGGTCGCCCAGGGCCAGCATGAACTGCGGCGGCCGGTCTGAATCGCACAGGCGGTCGATGGCTGCGTACGAGGCCTCTGCGCAGGGTTGGTCGAACACCCCAGGGGGGTACTGGCAGCTGCCGACGACAAAGGACAAAGGCGCTCGTGCAGCCTCCGGCTGTGTCTGCGGCGTGGATACCTGTTCAGGCTGCCCCGGAGCATCAGTGTGCACAGGCATCGGCACGGCAGCCTCCAACACGGCCTGGCTGATGCACACGCACAAGCCATCACCCAGCAAAGCTGCCAGGTCGCGCCTGCGGCCGCCCCCATCTGCCGGCTGAACGCAGCGCAAGGTGCGGATGTCATCGGCATGGAGCCCGCGCAGCACCGGCAAGCCAGGCCCCACCCCGTGTTGAAGGAGGGCACCGGCCTCCACCAACTCGACCTTTGTCACCCAGCCGGGCGCGGGCTGCCCGGCACCGGCGGCCAACTGGCCGTGCACCGTCAACACCCTGAATCGCCGCACGCTTCCATCCAGCTGCAAATGCAGACCGAGATCGTCGGCACCCGACCGGGCGGGCGACGTCGCGCCCTGCGACGGGTTGGCCATCACCAGAACGGCCTGCTTCAATGCACCGGTCGGTGCAGCGTCCGGCACATCGGGCACCAGCAGCCAACCCAGCCATTGCTGCCTTTCCTGGCGCGGTTGGGCCACCAAGCGCAAATCGATGGCGCCGCCCTGGCGCTGCAGCGCACCCCAGATCGGGCCGATGGCCGGGGTGTCGACCTCGATTCCAGCTTGCTCCCCGGCCTTCTCCCCGGCTTCAGTGTGCAAAGCGGCCAGGAACAATTCAATCTCCCGAAACACCACCCGGTCGGCATCGCGGCCGATCAGGCAATCCTGGTGGCCGTAGTCCTCGAACACACGCAATTGCACCGGGTCGTTCGGCTTTCCCCAGCGGCGCACGCCACCCATCGTCGTGGGCTGTTCGCTTGGCTCGATCCCCTGCGCCCGGGCCAGCCGGCAGTAGCTTTGCAGGCTGCCATGCCAGTCGAACACGCGGTTGCGCAGCCCGTGCAGCAGCAACACAGGCACCTTCATGTGGCTGGCCAACCGCTTCTGCGACAAGACCTGTCCTCGGCCCTTGCGGTCCAGCAACAGGCCATGCCGGGCCCAGTGGATGGTCTGCGCAAAGCTGCGTACCTTCACCCAGCCGTTGATTGCATCCAAGTTCTCCAGCGTGTACGCATCCATGCGCGCCAGTTCCATCAAGTGGCCAAAGATGATGTCGGCCCGGCGGCGCACCCGGCGAAAGTCCAGCGGCCTGCCGTTCACCATGCCCTCTTCGTCTTCATCCGACGGATAGGGGTAGGCTGCCAGCAAGGTGTCGAGCCAGGCCACCTGCTCGGTCGCACGGGCGTCACGCTCCCAGGCGACTTTGCCGTCCGGCTGCAGCCGCCGCTTGAATTCGGGACGCACATCGAATTCTTCGGCGTCGAGATTGCGCTCAACGAACTGGGCCACCGCACCACGGAAGCGATTCAGCGGGCCCATGCGCATCACCGGCCCCACCTGCGACAGCACCAGACAACCGATCAGGTTCTGAAGCGACTCGTCTTCCAGCATGGCAAGGCAGGCCATCCCTGCGCCAATGCAATGGACCACCAGGTCGACCTTGCACGGCGCATCTTTTTTGCCGTTGACCATGTCCACCACATGACGCAATGCGGCAGGGATGTCTTCACGTGCGATCTCGTCGAACGACCAGGGCCCGGGCCTGGGGTCGCGCGGGTCGAACGGCTCGTTGGCGATGCTCGAGCGCAAGTCCAGCACCCACACGTCCCGGCCCAGCCCGGTGAAGTGCTTCACCATCGACACGGGGATGCTGGGATGCGTGAACGTCGTGCCCGATGCACCATAGCCATGCACCAGCACCATGGGATCAGTTCCATGCGTGGTCGCCGTGCTGCCGCACACACGGTAACGGCTGAGCCGCGCACCATGCGGGCCGATGGGCACGACCTTGGGCGAGATGCCAGCCACGGTGCCCGGCCAGCGGCTGCTCAGGCAGGCGATGATGTGGCCGTCGGGCAGATCGTTGGGGGCCAACAGCCGGAGGGGGTGATTCTTCAGAACATGCCGCAGCGCAAACAAGCCCAGCCCCGCCAGGTCAAGCAGGTGGTCAGGCGCGCTGCTGTGAGAGGTGACTTCGAGCAGTGCGACACCGCGGTCGGCCAGGTCGTCGAAATCAAGCTCCAGCATTCCCAGCGCGGGCTCCACCCGGTTCCCGCTGGCGTCCAACGCGTACAACGGCAACTCGCACAACTGGCGGATCAGGCTTTTGACGACGCGCGGGCCTGTGGTCGGCCGGCCCGGGGTGTCGTTGTCGTCCACCGCTCCGGCGGCGGGCTGTGCGGCCTTGGGCGGCCATGTGGCGCCTTTGCCAAACAACTTCACGCCCTTCAGCCGCTTGCCGTTTTGAAGGGCAGGAGGCGCTTGCGGGTCAGACTCAGTGACTTCGATGTCGTAAACCAGTTCCCTGTCGATCTTGCTGCCTGTGGCTACGGGCTTCCCGGGAACGAACAGCTGCAGCTCCACCGCCAACTCCACCCGGCACAACGGTGCCTCGCGGCGCGGCTGGTCCCATCGGGTGACACCATTCTCTTGGCTCCACAGGCACAGCGTGGCTTTGCACTCAAGCCTGGGCTTGATGAGGTCCATCAACATGGCAGCCAAGTCATTTACCTGGACATGCTGCAGGGCCAGTTCTGCCCAGTAAAGGGTGCCGTCGATCCTGAGCGGGCCCCACAGCCGCTCGGAGAAGCGCAGCTGCGTCGGACTGGCAGGCTGCGCAACAGCAAGCTCGGACGTGCTGCGCTGCAGGACGCGTGGCAGCTTCGGTTGCCGCAGCGACTCCCGCTGCCCAGCCGTCGACGGCTGCACTTCGGCAGACCACTGCGCTATCAGGTGCGGCAGCGCCCGCTCGGCCAATGCCGTGATCGTGAGTGCGGGGTTGGTCATGATGGCGCCAGGCGCGATGGCGCCGTCCAGCACCGCCAGGCCGTGGTGCACCGCACGCGGCGCGTCCACAGTGGGGCGGTAGACCCGGCCAATGTCGTCGACCACGCCGTGCGTCGCGTCGTCACCGATCGGGCAGCCGCCCAAGGGGTGCACGGTGACGATGCCGCCCAGGTTGGGCTTGGGAATTTCGCCAAAAGAGGCCGTGCGGATCGACTCGCTCAGCGGTATCCAGCCCGGGTTGGTGATCACATTGGTCATGCGGCCAGTCGCTACCGGTAACTTCGTCTGCATCCACGCCAACTGGTCGGCAAACAGTGGCAGCCTGCCGATGCTTGGCCAGTCGATCCGGATTTGTCCGTCGATCGACTTGCGTCCCAACACGCCTGGTTTCACCAGCGGCAGCACCAGCCGGCCAGCCGCACCGTCGTCGCCCATCAAACCGTAGAGGCCCGCACGCTGCGCCTGCAGCAGCGTGGCTGCCAACGGGTCGAGGTGCGGGTCGTCTGTGGCGTGCGCCAATGGCAGGCGCAGCGTGCTCACCAACTCGGCAAACACCCGCTGCAGCGGCGCGGGTACCGCGAACTCTTCGATGGTGCTGGCGGTACTGCCGGTTGGCACCTTCTCTCGCGACATGCGTGGGTGCGCTCGGGCCGAGATCGTCGGCCCCACAGGCGGTGACGGCTTGGCCGCAGACGTTGCCGGATCACGCACGCTCAGCGGCACCGGGCTCTGCTCGGCCACCGCCATGATCTGGTCACCATTGGTCGAGAAGCGCGTACCCAGCTTGGACGACAGCGGCATGTCGTCGTTGCGTGAGCGCAGCAGGATTTCGGTCGACCCCAATGCACCGGCCGCCAGCACCACGTGGCGGGCCCGGATCACCATTGCCGGGCCGTTGTCGGGCCGCATATCAGGCGCGGTGAAGTGCCAGTGCACCCGCCACGGCCGGCCGGCGGTCATCGGCGGCTCGAGTTTCACCACAGTCACGCCACAAAAAAG
>JBBRVT010000221.1:0-7632 GCA_038246615.1 Burkholderiales bacterium | reverse complement strand
GCACGCGTGTCGAGCTCGGCGTCACCCAGCCGGTGCAGCGGCTGAAGGCAGGCCGCACCATGGTCGAGCAGGTGTTGCTGAACCTGGCGCGCACCGGCAGCCAGGCACGGCGGCGCGCGCTGGCCGAGCTGACCACGCGCGCCCGTTCGAAAAGCTGCATGTGCGTTCGGCCGTCGAGCTGGCCATGCTGCTGCGCAGGCACGCGCCGTCATGCGCCCGGCCGCCGGTGTCGGTGTTCCAGCGCCGCCGGCCCGCCCGGCCACCCGCCTCGGCCACAATCGTCGCCCATGGCCCTGGGCGAATTCGATCTGATCCAGAAGTACTTCACCCGACCCACGCCGCAGGCGGTGCTGGGCGTGGGCGACGACTGCGCGCTGCTGCAGCCCACCGCCGGCATGCAATGGGCCATCTCCAGCGACATGCTGGTCGAGGGCCGCCACTTCCTGAGCACGGTGCGGCCCGAGCGGCTGGGCCACAAGGCGCTGGCCGTCAACCTGAGCGACCTGGCAGCCTGTGGCGCCAAGCCGGTGGCCTTCATGCTGGCGCTGGCCTTGCCGCGGGTGGACGAGCCCTTCCTGGCCGGCCTGGCGCAGGGCCTGTTCAGCCTGGCCGACGCGCACGGCATCGGCCTGGTCGGTGGCGACACCACCGCCGGGCCGCTGAACATCTGCATCACCGTCTTCGGCGAGGTGCCGCCCGGCCAGGCGCTGCGGCGCGACGGCGCCCGTGCCGGTGATGCGCTGTGGGTCAGCCACCCGCTGCATGGCGGCCTGGGCGATGCGCGGCTGGCGCTGGAGGCCTTTCGCGGCCATGTCAGCCTGGGCGCGGATGATCTCGAGGCGGTGCGCGCGGCGATGGAGCAGCCGCAGCCGCGGGTGGCACTGGGCCTGGGCCTGCGCGGCCTGGCCACCGCCGCCATCGACCTGAGCGACGGCCTGATCGGCGACCTGGGCCATGTGCTGCACCGCTCGGGCGTGGGCGCGGTCATCCGGCTGGACGCGCTGCCCATCGGCCCGGTGCTGGCGCGCCAGCCGCGCCAGCAGCAGTGGCAGTGCGCGCTGGCCGGGGGCGACGATTACGAGCTGCTGTTCACCGCGCCGCCGGCGGCCACGGTCGCAGTGCAGGCTGCGGCGGCTGCTGCCGGCGTGGGTGTGCGCCGCATCGGCACAGTCACCGACGCGCCCGGCCTGCATCTGCTGGACGGCCAAGGCCTGCCGGTGGCGCTGCAGCTGCAGGGCTTCGACCACTTCGCGGCGGGTGCATGAGCACGGCCGCAGCCACCGCCCCAATCCGGCCCACTGCCCGCTTCATGCGTGGCCACCTGGCGCACTGGGTGGCACTGGGCTTCGGCAGCGGGCTGTCGCGCTGGGCGCCTGGCACGGCGGGCACGCTGTGGGCCTGGGCCGCCTTCGTGGTGGCCGATCGCTGGCTGAGCACGGCGCAATGGGGCGCCGTGCTGGCAGTCAGCCTGCCGCTGGGCTGGTGGGCCTGCACCCGCACCGCGCAGCACCTGGGCACGGCCGACCCCGGCGCCATCGTCTGGGACGAGGTGCTGGCCTTCTGGCTGGTCCTCTGGCTGGTGATGCCGGCCAGCCTGCTGGTCCAGGCGATGGCTTTCGGCCTGTTCCGCTACTTCGATGCGGCCAAACCCGGCCCGGTGCGCTGGGCCGACCGGCTGTACAAGCTGCGCCCCGGGCAGGCCATCGGCTGGCGCCAGGGCTGGGGCATCCTGTTCGACGACCTGGTGGCGGCGCTGTGCACGCTGCTGGTGATCGCGCTGTGGCTGCGCCTGGTGGCGTGAGGATGTGATGGACCTGCCGAATTCCGATCAGATACGTGATCAGACGCGCGATCAGACGTGCGATCAGATTCCCGATCTCGTCGCCGCGCTGGCCGACGCCCTGCGCCAGCGTCACCAGCTGCTGGCCTCCGCCGAGAGCTGCACCGGTGGCCTGATCGCCGGCGCCTGCACCGACCTGGCCGGCTCCAGCGACTGGTTCGAGCGCGGTGTCGTCAGCTACAGCAACGCCGCCAAGACCGAGTTGCTGGGCGTGCCGGCCGCGCTGATCGCCGCGCACGGTGCGGTGAGCGGGCCGGTGGCGCTGGCCATGGCCGAAGGCGTGCTGCGCCAATCCCATGCGCAGTGGGCGGTGGCCGTCACCGGCGTGGCCGGGCCGGGCGGCGGCACCGCTGCCAAGCCGGTGGGCCTGGTGTGGCTGGCCTGGGCGCAACGCGCTGCCGATGGCGCCATCACCGCGCATGCCCAGGCGCAGCAGTTTGCCGGCGACCGGGCGGCGGTGCGCCAGGCCACCGTCGCCTGCGCGCTGCGCGGCCTGCTGGACGGCCTGCAAGGGCCGCCGCAGCCATGAACCTGCTGTTGTGCGGCAGCTTCGACGCCGCTGAACGCGAGGCCTGGACTGGCGCGCTGCGCCAGGCCCTGCCCGGCCACCGGCTGTGCCTGGCGCGCGGCGAGGTTCCCGACGCGCAGATCGAGGCGGCCATCGTCGCCAACCCGCCGCCGGGCCAGCTGCAGGGCCTGCCGCAGCTGCGGCTGATCCAGAGCCTGTGGGCCGGCGTCGACCGGCTGCTGGCCGATGCCACGCTGCCGGCCGGCGTGCCGATCGCCCGCATGGTCGACCCGGCGCTGACAGCGGCCATGGCCGAGACCGCGCTGTGGGCCACCCTGGCGCTGCACCGCGGCTTCTTCGGCTACGCCCGCCAGCAGCAGGCCGGCCTGTGGCGGCAGCTGCCGCAGCACCGCGCCGACGAGGTGCCGGTGCTGGTGCTGGGCCTGGGCCAGATGGGCCGGGCGGTGGCGCAGCGCCTGGCCCGGCAGGGCTACCCGGTGGCGGCCTGGCGCCGCAACGCCGGCACGGCGCCGCCGCCGGGCGTGCAGGTGCGCACCGGCGCGGCCGGCCTGCAGCGGGCGCTGGCCGGCGCGCAGGTGCTGATCAACCTGCTGCCGCTGACAGCCGACACCCTGGGCCTGTTGAACGCCGACCTGCTGGCGCACCTGCCGCGCGGCGCGGCGCTGGTGAACCTGGCACGCGGCGCGCATCTGGTCGACGCCGACCTGCTGGCCGCACTGGCCAGTGGCCACATCGGCCACGCGGTGCTGGACGTGTTCCATGCAGAGCCGTTGCCGGCCGGGCACCCGTTCTGGGCCCATCCGCAGGTGACGCTGCTGCCGCACGTGGCCGCGCTGACCGACGAGCGCAGCGCTGCCGCCGTGGTGGCGGCCAACATCGGCGCGCTGGCCGACGGCACAGCGCTGGCCCACCTGGTGCGGCGCGACGCCGGCTACTAGCCCGGGCAAGCGCCGTCGTCAGCAAGCAGGCGCTGCGGGGGTGGGCCCAGCCTCAGGCCTGCAAGGCCAGCCGCGGCCCGGCGCGCAGCATCGGCGCCTTGCCGCGTGGCGCCGGCGGGCTGGCCACGGCCTGCACCAGCAGCAGCACCAGGTGGCGCAGTGCGTCCCAGGCGTCCAGCGGCCACAGCGGGTGCTTCAGGCCCTTGACCACACCGTCGCAGATGCTGGCCGCCTCCACCAGATGCGCCAGCTGGTGCCCGGCCAGCAGCGGCAGCACGCGTTCATACAGCCGCTGCTTGACGCCCCAGACCCGGCCCTCGTTGAAGGCCACCGGCAGCGGCTTGCCCTGGGCCAGCGCGTCCTTCACCCGCTTCAGGCCGCTGATGGTGTCGGCCAGATGCCAGTGCACCAGCACCGCAGCCTCGCCCTCGGCGCGCAGGCCGTCGAGCATGCGCAGCACCCGCGCCGTCTGGCCGGCCAGCACCGCATCACACAGCTTGCTCACGTCGTAGCGGGCCACGTTCAGCACGGCGGATTCCACCTGCTCGAAGGCCAGCGTGCCGGCCGGGTACAGCAGGGCGAGTTTCTGCAGCTCATGGTGTGCGGCCAGCAGGTTGCCTTCCACCCGGTCGGCAAAGAAGGCCAGGGTCTGCTCGCCGGCATCGCCCTCGGCCACGCGCTGGCCCTGGGCGGCCAGGCGCTGGGCGATCCAGGTGGGCAGCTGGCGGCGCTCCACCGGCAGCACCTCGATGGTGGTGCCGGCCTGGGCCAGCGCGCCGAACCAGGCGCCCTGCTGCTGCTGGCGGTCGAGCTTGGGGCAATGCACGATGGTCAGCACATCGTCCGACAGGTGGCTGCAGTAGCGCTGCAGCGCCTCGCTGCCGTCCTTGCCCGGCTTGCCGCCGGGGATGCGGATCTCGATCAGCTGGCGCTCGGCGAACAGGCTCATCGCCTGGGCGGCGCCCAGCAGACCCGACCAGTCGAAGTGCTGGCCGCTGACGGTGAACACCTTGCGCTCGGCATAGCCGGCGGCCCGCGCTGCGGCGCGGACGGCGTCACCGGCCTCTTGCGCCAGCAGGGGTTCGTCGCCATGGATGGTGTAGACCAGCTGCAGCCCGCGGGCCAGGTGCTGGGGCAGTTGCTCGGCGCGCACTTGCATGGCTGGGGCTCCGGTCAGCGGGGGGTGGGTGCGGCAGAGGCGGCACTGGCGGGGTTCACCTGCGCCAGGCGGCGCAGCACCTGCTGCACGATGTCGTCCTGCATCGCCGCCACCAGCTCGGCTTCCTCCTGGGCCTTGGCCAGGGCGAAGCTCTCGCTGTAGCTCATGTCGCGGCGCAGCAGCAGCTCGGTGGGCGCGATCAGCTCACGCCCGCCAGGGCTGACCAGGCGGAACTCGAAACGCACCCGCAGCTGCAGCTCGCGCACCTGGCCGGCGGCGGTGGAGGCCACCACGCTGCGTTCGCGCTTGTCGACCAGCGCCTGCAGCACCACCTCGGCCTGGCCGGGGGCATCCACCACCTGGGCGCTGTCGGCCAGGCGCAGCCGCAGTGCGTCGGCCAGCGGCGAGCGTGGCGCGAAGCCGCCCAGCGCGATGCGGCGAAACGGCAGCACCGGCGTCTGGCGCAGCGCAAAACCGCAGCCGGCGAGCAGTGCTGCACTGCCCGCAGCGGCCAGCCACGTGCGGCGCGGCAGGCCGGGATGCCGGCTGGGGCGGGCAGGGGGCGGAGCCATGCGGAATCTCAGGCGCTCAGACCACCACGTTGACCAGGCGCCCCGGCACCACGATCACCTTCTTCGCCGGCTTGCCGTCGCTGAACTTCGCGAACTCGGGCGCGGCCAGCGCGGCGGCTTCGATCGCCGCCTTGTCGGCCGCCGCCGGCACGCTGAGCGCACCGCGCGTCTTGCCGCTGATCTGCAGCACCAGGCTGATCTGGTCCTGCACCAGGGCGGCGCCATCCACCGCCGGCCAGGGCGTGTCGAGCAGGTCGCCCGCAGCCCGGGCGAAGCCCAGGCCCGCCCACAGTGCATGGGTGATGTGCGGGCAGGCCGGGTAGAGCGCGCGCAGCAGCACCGACATGCCCTCGCACAGCGCGGCGGTGTCGCCTGCACTGCCATTTGGCTTGAAGGCCTCCAACGCGTTCAGCAGCTTCATGCAGCCCGAGACCACGGTGTTGTACTGCATGCGCTCGAAGTCGTGGCTGACCTGGCGCAGCAACAGGTGCAGCTCGCGGCGCAGCGCGGCGGCCTCGGGCCGCAGTGTGGCGCCGCCGACGTTGCCCGCCGGGGTGGTGGCGTTCACGCGCCGCAGCGTGTCGGCATGCTTCGCGCCGAAGGCCCACACCCGCTTCAGGAAGCGGTGCGCGCCTTCCACGCCGGCGTCGTTCCATTCCAGCGTCTGCTCGGGCGGGCTGGCGAACATCACGAACAGGCGCGCCGTGTCGGCGCCGTACTGGTCGATCAGCGCCTTCGGGTCGACGCCGTTGTTCTTGGACTTGGACATCGTGCCCAGGCCCTCGTAGTCGACCAGCGTGCCGTCGGCCTTGACGCGCGCGCCGGTGACCTTGCCGGTGGCGTCGCGGATGTCTTCCACCTCGTGCGGCCAGAAGTACGTGATGCCGCCCTTGTCGCTGCGCCGGCTGTAGATGTGGTTGAGCACCATGCCCTGGGTCAGCAGCCGGTTGAACGGCTCGGCCACCTGCACCAGGCCCAGGTCGCGCATGGCCTTGGTCCAGAAGCGGGCATACAGCAGGTGCAGGATGGCGTGCTCGATGCCGCCGATGTACTGGTCCATGCCCACGCCGCCGGCTGCGGTGGTGGCGGGTGGCATCCAGTACTGCACGCCGCCGGCCACCATCGCCTCGGTGTTGTCCGGGTCGCAATAGCGCATGAAGTACCAGGACGAATCGACGAAGGTGTCGAGCGTGTCGGTCTCGCGCCGCGCCGGCTGGCCGCACACCGGGCAGGGCACGTTCAGGAAGTCGGGCCGTTTGTTCAGCGGGTTGCCGCTGCCGTCGGGCATGCAGTCTTCGGGCAGCACCACCGGCAGGTCTTGTTCGGGCACCGGCACCGCGCCGTGCGCATCGCAGTGGATGATGGGAATCGGCGTGCCCCAGTAGCGCTGGCGGCTCACGCCCCAGTCGCGCAGCCGCCAGGTGGTCTTGGTCTCGCCGAGGCTGACGCCGTTGTGCAGCTTGGCGGCCAGCAGCTCGGCCACCTTGGCCACGGCGGGCTTGCAGGCCAGGCCGTCGAGAAACTCGAAGCCGGCGCCGGAATGCAGGCAGCGCCCGCGCTGCTTGTCGGCATAGTGTTCGGCCCAGGCGTCGGTGCTGAAGGCCTCGCCGTCCACCGCCACCACCTGCCGGATCGGCAGATCGTACTTCTTGGCGAAGGCGAAGTCGCGCTCGTCGTGCGCCGGCACGCCCATCACCGCGCCGTCGCCGTAGGCCATCAGCACATAGTTGCCTACCCACACCGGCACGGCGGCGCCGGTCAGCGGGTGCGTCACCGTCAGGCCGGTGGGCACGCCCTTCTTCTCCTGCGTAGCCAGTTCGGCCTCGGTGGTGCCGCCCTGGGCGCATTCGGCGATGAAGGCGGCCACTGCAGGGCTGGACGCCGCCGCGTGCGCGGCCAGCGGGTGCTCGGGCGCCACGGCGCAGAAGGTGACACCCATGATGGTGTCGGCCCGGGTGGTGAACACCCACAGCCGGCCATCACCGACCAGCGCGCCATCCGCGCCATCCGCGCCGGCCACGCCGGCCACGCCAGCCACGGTGTGCGGGAAGGCGAAGCGCACGCCCTCGCTCTTGCCGATCCAGTGTTCCTGCATCAGCCGCACCCGCTCGGGCCAGCCGGCCAGGTAGTGCGGGTCGGCCGGGTTGGTCACCGCCGACAACAACTCTTCGGCGTAGCGGGTGATCTTCAGGTAGTAACCGGGGATCTCGCGTTTCTCGATCAGCGCGCCAGAGCGCCAGCCGCGCCCGTCGATCACCTGCTCATTGGCCAGCACCGTCTGGTCGACCGGGTCCCAGTTCACCACCTGGGTGCGGCGCTCGGCGATGCCGGCTTCCAGCATCTTCAGGAACAGCCACTGGTTCCACTTGTAGTACTGCGGCGTGCAGGTGGCGACCTCGCGGCTCCAGTCGATGGCCAGGCCCATGGCCTGCATCTGGGCCTTCATGTGGGCGATGTTGGAATAGGTCCACTGCGCTGGTGGCACCTCGTTCTTCATCGCCGCGTTCTCGGCCGGCAGGCCGAAGGCGTCCCAGCCCATCGGCATCAGCACGTTCATGCCCTGCATGCGCAGTTGGCGCGCCAGCATGTCGTTG
>JBBRVT010000220.1:0-7666 GCA_038246615.1 Burkholderiales bacterium | reverse complement strand
CGCCTGGGCCTGGGCCGCAGCGCGGACGAAGCCGCGACGCTGATCGCACGCTGGCGCGGTGCGGCCGCGGCCACGTTGGCGTTGCAGGCAGTTCAGCAGCATTGGCAGCAGACCCTGGGTGCGCTGCAGGTGGACACGCCCGACCCCGCGCTCAACGCGCTGACCAATGGCTGGCTGCTGTACCAGACGATCAGCTGCCGCATGTGGGCACGCAGCGGCTTCTACCAGTCCGGCGGGGCCTTCGGCTTCCGCGACCAGTTGCAGGACACGATGGCGCTGGTGCACAGCCAGCCGCAGATGCTGGCCGACCAGCTTCTGTTGTGCGCCAGCCGGCAGTTCGTCGAAGGCGACGTGCAGCACTGGTGGCACCCGCCGCAGGGCCGTGGCGTGCGCACGCACATTTCGGACGACTACCTCTGGCTGCCGCTGGCGCTGGCACGCTATGTAGAAGCCACCGGCGACAGCGCCCTGCTCGAGCGCAGCGTGCCCTTCCTCGAAGGCCATGCGCTCGATCCGCACGACGATTCCTATTACGACCTGCCGTCGCCATCGGCGGTCTCGGCCAGCCTGTATGAACACGCCCAGCGCGCGCTCTGGCACGGCCTGCGCTTCGGTGAACACGGCCTGCCGCTGATGGGCGGCGGCGACTGGAACGACGGCATGAACCTGGTCGGCCACGGCGGACGGGGCGAGAGTGTCTGGCTCGGCTTCTTCCTGTGTGAGGTGCTGAAGCGTTTCGGCGAAGTGGCCCTGCGCCTGGACGACAGTGCCACCGCGCAGCGCTGCCAGAGCGAACGTGCGCGCCTGGGCGAGCGGCTCGAGGCCGAGGGCTGGGACGGCGCCTGGTACCGCCGCGCCTACTTCGACGACGGCGCAGCACTGGGCTCGGCGGCCAACGCCGAATGCCGCATCGATTCGATCGCCCAGAGCTGGTCGGTGCTGTCAGGCATCGCCAGCCCGCAGCGCGCCGCGATGGCGATGGACTCGATGCACCAGCACCTGGTGGACGAACCGAACCGGCTGGTGCTGCTGCTGGCGCCGCCTTTCGACAAACACGGCCCCAACCCCGGCTACATAGCGGGTTATGTGCCCGGCGTGCGCGAGAACGGCGGGCAGTACACGCACGGCGCCATCTGGGCCGCGATGGCCTTTGCCGCGCTAGGCCAGAACGAACGCGCCTGGTCGCTGTTTGCGCTGATCAACCCGGTGCACCACGCCGCCACGCCCGAGGGCATGGCGCGCTACAAGGTCGAGCCCTATGTCATGGCCGCCGATGTCTACGGCGTGGCGCCGCACACCGGGCGCGGCGGCTGGACCTGGTACACCGGCTCGGCGGGCTGGATGTACCGGCTGATCGTCGAATCGCTGCTCTGGCTGCGGCTGCTCAGCACGTCAGCCGGCACGCAACTGGTGATCGAGCCCTGCCTGCCGGCACACTGGCCCGCTTGCAGCATCGGCTATCGCTATCGCCAGACGACCTACGCGATCCAGATCACCCAGGGCGGCACGGATGGAATGGATGGAACGGAGCCCGCGCTGTTCCTGGATGAGCAACCGCTGCCAGGCCATGCCGTGCCCTTGGTCGACGACGGCCGCCCGCACCGCATCGTGCTGCGGCTACCGGCCGCCGGCACGGGCCGGGCGGCCGAGCTCAGCGCCGCTGCCGCCGGTGCCGTCAGCGCCGGCTTGGCCGAGACGCCAACCGCCCCGCTGTCGTCCTGACCCGTGCCCCCTGACCCCTGACCCCTGAGCCCCCTGACCCCTGAGCCCCGACCGCTGACGGCGACACGGTATGGGTGTCTTTCGTCGATGTGCCCGAGCCGGGCCATGACCGAGCACCTGCGCCACGGAAGAGGCCGCGCCGCCGTGGCAGCGGCAACTTCAGGCCCGGGCGGCTGGCGAACGCCTGTGGCGCACGGCATCGGCCGGCGCCTGCAGCAGCGCTGCGGTCTGGGTCCAGCCGATGCACGCATCGGTGATGGAGACACCGGGCCGCAAGGGCTGGCCGCTCACCAGGTCCTGTCGGCCTTCTTCCAGATGGCTTTCGATCATCACCCCGGTCACGCGCCGTTCGCCGGCCGCGATGCGCAGGGCGATGTCGGTGGCAACGTCGATCTGCCTGCGGTACTGCTTTTCGCTGTTGCCGTGTGAGACGTCCACCATCACCTGCTCGCGCAAGCCGCCAGCGCGCAACACCGCGCACGCTGCAGCCACGTCGGCGTCGCCATAGTTGGGCTTGCTGCCGCCGCGCAGGATGACATGGCAGTCGCCGTTGCCGCGCGTTTCGAAGATCGCGGCCTGACCCATTTTCGTCATGCCCATGAAGGCATGCGGCGCCGAAGCAGCCACCACCGCGTCGGCCGCCACTTTCACCGAGCCGTCAGTGCCGTTCTTGAAGCCGACCGGGCAACTCAGCCCCGAAGCCAGTTGCCGGCGGCTCTGGCTCTCGGTGGTGCGTGCGCCGATGGCGCCCCAGGCGACAAGGTCGCTGATGAACTGCGGGCTCAAGAGGTCCAGGAACTCGGTGCCCACAGGCAGGCCCGTCTCGACGATCTCGATGAGCAGGCGCCGCGCTCGCTCCAGGCCCTCATTGATCGCGAAGCTGCCGTCCAGATGCGGGTCATTGATGTAGCCCTTCCAGCCGACCGTGGTGCGCGGCTTTTCGAAGTAGGTGCGCATCACCACCATCAGCGCGTCGGACAGCGGGCCGGCGGCGGAACGCAGCAGGGCCGCGTACTGCAGCGCCTGGCCATGGTCGTGGATCGAGCAGGGCCCGACGACGACGAGCAAGCGATCGTCGCGCCCTTGCAGCACGGCGGCGATCTCTTCGCGGCTCTTCTCCACCAGCGCCAGCGTGGCGTCGGAGCCGGGCAGCTTTTCCATCAGCAACGCGGGCGTGATCAGCGGGCGCACGGCATCGATGCGCGTGTCGTCGATGCGCGTGGTGTCGCGCGTGGCGTGGCGCTGGCCCACTTCGCGGTCGTGCCGGGGGTCGTCGAGGGGGTTCATGCCTTCATTGTCGCGGCGTCCCGGCGCGGCAGCGTTCGGCGTCGGCAGCGAACCACCACCGCTTCAGTGCGCCGCCTTGGCCAGCACCAGCAGCGCTTGCGGCGCCAGTTCCTCGAAGGTGCGCTCCTTGTTGACCAGCGCGCTGACACCGGCCGCCAGCGCGTTGGCAATCAGTTCGTCGGTCAGGCTGCCGGTGGTCAGGATCACCGGCAGGTCAGGGCGCAGCGCGGCCACGGCGCGGGCCACGTCCAGGCCAGAAATATGCGGCATGTTGAAGTCGGTGATCACCAGGTCGCAGTCCAGCGGGGCGGCGCGCAAGGCGTCCAGCGCCTCGGCGGCATCGGCATGGCAGGTGACGCTGAATCCGGCGCGCTGCAGCAGGCGCTCGACCAGCAAGCGCATCATTTCGTCGTCGTCGATGTAAGTCACACGTTGGCCGTCGGCCGCCAGTTCGGCGGGCGCAGCGGGCGCAGCAGACGGCTCGGGTGCCGCGGTCCCATCCTCGGCTTCGGCCAGCCTCGGCAGGGGCTCCAACGCCGCGGCTTCCAGCGCCGGCAGGTAGATGTGGAAGCAGCTGCCCGCGCCCGGTGTGCTGTCAACGTCGAGCACGCCGCCGTGCGCCTGCACCACGCTGGCCACGGCCGCCAGGCCCAGGCCGGTGCCCTGGCCAGTCATCTTGGTGGTGAAGAAGGGCTCGAAGATGCGCTGCATCAGCTCGGGCGTCATGCCGCAGCCGCTGTCGCGCACCCACAGGTGTGCGGCCAATCCGTGCCGCAGGCCGGGGCGCGGTGGCGGCGTGGTGGCGTCGAAGCGCAGTGCTTCCAGGCCGACTTCGATCAGCCCGGTCTGCCCCTGCAAGGCATGCCAGGCGTTGATGCCCAGGTTCATCAGCAACTGATTCACCTGTGTCGCGTCGACCAGCGCCACCAGCGGCTCGGCCGGCAGCACACGGCTGATCGTCACGCCGCTGGGCAGCGTGGCGCGCAGCAGGGCGATGCCTTCTTCGACCAGGCCGCGCAGCGGCTGGGCCTGCATCTGCGGCGCCTGGCGCTGCGTGAAGGACAGTATCTTCTGCACCAGGCTGCGCGCGCGCAGGCCGGCCAGCTGGATCTGCGCCACGCTCAGCGCGGCCGGGTGGCCGACGGGCAGGTCGGCACGGGCCAGCGCCACGTTGCCCAGGATCGCGCCCATGATGTTGTTGAAGTCGTGCGCGATGCTGCTGGCCAGCGTGCCCACCGCCTCCATCTTCTGCGACTCGCGGAACTGGCGCTCGAGCTCGACAGCCGCCACCTCGGCCTGCTTGCGCTCGGTGATGTCAATGTGGCTGCCGCGCATCATCACCGCCTCGCCCTTTTCGTTTCGTTCCAGGTCGGCCTCGCCATGGATCCAGCGCCAGGAGCCGTCCTTATGGCGCAGGCGAGCCTCGACGGCAAAACGCGGCATGCGACCATCGCGAAAGTCGCTCGCCGCGGCCACTGCGCGCGCGAGGTCATCGGGGTGCAGGCGCTTCTGCCATTCGTCGAAACGGTTGGCGATCTCGTCATCGGCGTAGCCGAGTTGCTGCTTCCACTCGGACGAAAAATACACCGCGTCGGTCACCAGATTCCATTCCCACAGCCCGACGGCTGCGGCGTGCAGGATCCGGCGCGTCCTGTCCGCGCTCTGCCGCAGCAGATCATCAGCCTGCTTGCGCTGCGCCACTTCGGTCTGCAGCAGCTGGTTGGCGGCATCGGCGCTCTGCCGGCCCTCGACCGCGTCGTCCAGCATGTTCAGCGCGGCCCGGCGCGCATCGGCCAGCGCGCTGTTGCTTTCCAGAAGGGCGGCGGCCTGGTCGCGCAAGGCCTGCTCGGCCATCGCGCGGGCATCGAGCATCTGGTTGAACTGCTGGGCCACGGCTTGCAGTTCCGGCGGTCCGGCGGCAGCGGCGCGCGCCGTGTCGTCGCCGCCACTTACGCGCGCGGCGGTGGTGGCCAGCGCACGCACCGGCGTGACGATGCTCGAAGCGATGCGCCAGGCCAGCGCCAGCACCGCCAGCAGCGCGATGAAACCCAGCGCCAGGGTCTGTTTGCGCAAACGGTCGTGGGCCGCCATCACCTCGGCCTCGGTCAGGCCGGCGGCCACCCGCCAGCCTGTGCCGGCCACCTTGGTGTAACCCCAGATGCGCCGGATTCCGTCCGAGCCGGTGGTGGCCAGTGCGCCCCCGTGCTGGCTGCGGACCGTGTCGTTCACCGCAACGCTGCTGACCTTGCCGATCCACTGCCCGGCATCGGCCGAGCGCAGCAGAAAGCGGTCCTGCCGGTCCATCACCACCAGCAGTGCGCTGGCGGGCGCCGTGGTCAGCACCCGCTGGTTCAGCCTTTCCAGGTCGATCGCCAGCACCAGCAAGCCGCCGGGCCTGCCTGCAACCCCCGCCACCGGGGTGGTTTCGGCCACGATCCAGCGCCTGGAGACCGGGCCCACCATGGCGTCGCTGACGAAGAACCCGCCGCTGCGCACGCCCTCGAAAAACCAGGGATGGTCGATCTCGTTGTATTGCCGGACCGGATTGGCGAAGTACGAGCAGATCACCCCACCGGGCAGGTCGCGCGATGCCAGCGTGGTGTACAGCGGATGCATCGCGACGTAGTCATGGATCAGCGGGTCGCAACGGGCCGGGTCGAGTGCGGCCACCAACGGCCGGGCCGCCAGGCCGGCCAGCAAGGTACGGTGGTCGTCCAGCAGCCGCTCGAGGGTGTCCGCCGTGTTCTCTGCCAGCACCCGCGCCTTGTCGTAGGCCGCTTCGCGCGCCCGGTCGGCCTGCTGCGACACGGTCCAGGCCAGGAGGGCACCGAACGGCAGCACGATGGCCAGCACCAGCCCGATCAGCCGGGCGCGTACCGTCAGCGGCGGCCAGCGGGGTGTCATGGGCGGTCCGCGGGGGGCTCGGCGGCCAGGGCTTGCAGGGTGTAGCGCGGCGGCTCGCCGAGCCTGGCGTGCAGCGCGTTCACCTGCGCCTTCAACTCCAGCATGCGCAGTTCGCGGTCGATCATGGTGCGGTTGAAGCGGTCGAGCTCGTCGTTGCTGGCCTGCAGGGCCTGCACCTGCCGGGCCAGCTGCGCCTGCACCTCGCGGCGCTCGGTGATGTCGCGCTGGACCGACACGAAATGCGTCACCACGCCGCTGACCGAGAGCACCGGGGCGATGTTCAGTTCGATCCAGTAGCTGCTGCCGTCCTTGGCGACGTTGAGCAGCTCGGCGCGCACCGGTTCGTGCCGGCGCAGCGCCGCGCCGATGCGGGCCAGCTCGGTGCGATCGGTGCCCGGCCCCTGCAAGATGCGCGGCGTCTGTCCGACCAGCTCCGTGCGGCTGTAGCCGGTGATGCGCTCGCAGGCCGCGTTGGCAAACACGATGCGCGGGCCCAGCGGCGCCGGCGTTGTGTCGGTGACCAGCACGATGTCGTTGAGCTGCGCCACGCAGGCCTCGAGCAGGCGCATCTCGGCCTCCTGCCGGCGCCGGGTGCTGACATCGTGCAGCACCACACGGCAGGCGGTGCCGTGCTCAGAGCGTGTCGCCTCGACGCGTACCGCGCGCGGCGTGTCTTGGTCTGCCAGATGCACCTCGCAGGCCTGCCGCACCTCGGTGGCAAAGGCGCCGCCGATGCAGTCGTTGAAGGCATGCCGGTCACTCTCAACCACGAGGATGGCGAAGCGCCGGCCGGTCAGCCGGGCGCGTTCGCTGCCCAGCAAGCGGGCGGCGGCCAGGTTGGCCTCGACGATCGTCCCGGCGTGGTCCAGCGTGACGTAGCCCACCGGGGCAAAGTCGTACAGATCGGTGTAACGCGCGGCCGTGGCCGCCAGCGTGTTGCGCGACTGCTGCAGTTCGTCGTTCTGCATCTCCAGCTCGATCTGGTGCACCTGCAGCTCGTGCAGCATGCGCTGGGCGTCGATCAGCAACAGCGGCTCGACATCCGGCCCGCCGCGGCCCGACACGGCGGCTTCGGCACGGCGGCGCAGTTCGGCGGCGGAAGGCGATGGGTCGGGGGTCATGGGGGGGTTCCTTCCAGCGCTGCGGGCAGCGTTTTTTCAGAATTCTGCTGCCACTGCAGTGATTGTCCACGCCGTCCACGCTCCGGCTGCGCAGCCGGCCGCCCCAGCAGCCGGCGGGCCAGCTCCCATTCACCCACCAGGGTGCTGAACGGGTGTTCGTTGATGATCAGCAAAAAGGCCGCCGGCCGGCCGACAACTCGCGCTCGGCCAGCACGTCCGCGCGCGCCTGGTGCAACTCGGCGGTCTGCGCGCCGAGGCGCTGTTCCAGTACGGCCTGGGCCGCCTGCAGCACGCCTTCCAGGTTGTGCGCGGCACCCAGCTCCGCGGCCTGGTCTTTGACGCGGCTCTGCAGCACGGCCAGCGCCTCGCGCAGCGTGGCTTCCAGCGCCTTGGAAACGCTGATGTCGGTGAAGGTGATGACCACGCCGTCGATGCGGTGGTCTTGCGTTCGGTAGGGCATGGTGCGCACGCGCAACCAGCGCCCGTCCTGGGTGGGCAGCCTCACTTCGCTGGTGACCAGGCTGCGCAGCACCTCGCGCGCGTCGTCGGCCAGCGCCGGGGTGTTGAACACGTTGGCCAGGTCGGTGATGGGCCGGCCCGCGTCGCCGGGGAGCAGCTTGACGATGCTGGCG
>JBBRVT010000219.1:0-7668 GCA_038246615.1 Burkholderiales bacterium | reverse complement strand
GCCATAACCTGTGCCATAACTGATGCCAGGCGCCGTCCCGCGTGCCCGTTCATGCCGCGCCTTCACCCCGCCACCACATGGCAGGCCACCTGTCGTCCACCCACTTCACGCAGCAGTGGCGTCTGCTCGCGGCAGCGCGCCTCGGCCAGTGGGCAGCGGGTGTGGAAGGCGCAGCCGGGCGGCGGGGCCAGGGGGCTGGGCAGTTCGCCTTTCAGCGGCACACGCGGCGGCTTGCCGGTGGCATGCAGCACGGGTGCCGCCGCCAGCAGGGCCTGGGTGTAGGGGTGCAGCGGCTGGCCCAGCACGGCCGACTTGGGGCCCTGCTCGACGATGCGGCCCAGGTACATCACCGCCACGTCGTGCGCCACGTGTTCGACCACGGCCAGGTGGTGGCTGATGAAGATGTAGGCGGTGCCGGTGGCGTCCTGCAGGTCCATGAACAGGTTCAGGATCTGGGCCTGGATGCTGACGTCCAGCGCCGAGGTCGGCTCGTCGGCGACGACGATGCCCGGCCCCAGCATCATCGCCCGCGCCACCGCCACACGCTGGCGCTGGCCGCCGCTGAACATGTGCGGATAACGCTCGGCGTGCTCGGGGCGCAGGCCCACGCGCTGCAGCATCGCATCGACGCCTTCGCGCCGTTCGGCGGCCGACAGCGCCGTGTTGATGACCAACGGCTCGGCCAGGGCCTGGGCGATGGTCTTGCGCGGATTGAGGCTGGCATAGGGGTTCTGGAACACCATCTGCACACGCTGGCGCAGGCGGCGCAAGGTGGCGGCGTCGGCCGTGGCCGCGTCCTCGCCGTCGATCTTCAGTGCACCGCGGGTCGGCGGCTCGATCAGCACCAGTTGCCGCGCCAATGTGCTCTTGCCGCAGCCCGATTCACCCACCACCGCCAAGGTGCGGCCGGCGTGCAATGTGAAGCTGACGCCGTCCAGCGCCTTGACGGTGGCCGCCGGCTTGAACAGGCCGCTGCTGACGCGGTAATGGCGCGCCAGGTCCACGGCCTGCATCACGGGTGTGGTGACGGGCGCGGTGAGGGGCGAGGTCATTGGCGCATCCAAGGGTGGAGCCGATGGCGCCGTCATACCTGCGCCTCATGAGGGACGCCCAGCGGGAAGAAGCAGCGCACGCGACCGCCCGCTGTCGCTGTCGCGTCAACTGAGCCGCTCACTGAGCCGCTCACTGAGTCGGTCACTGAGTCGGTCACTGAGTCGGTCACAGAGCCAATTACCGTCCCGATCGGCGTCAGTTCAGGCCGTTCGTTCGCACAGCGCGCCTGCGCCCGGCTGCAGCGCGGCGCCAGCAGGCAACCGGCCGGCCGGTCCCAGCGTCCGGGCACGATGCCGGGCAGGGCCGCCAGGCGTCTGGCGCCGTGGTTGTGCTCAGGCAGCGCCGCCAGCAGCGCAGCGGTGTAGGGGTGGCGCGGCTGGCTGAAGAGCACATCGACCGTGCCCGTTTCCACCACCTGCCCCGCATACATCACCGCCACCTCGTGGGCGGAGGCGCTGCGCGCCATCTCGGCCACGACCGCCAGGTCGTGCGTGATCAGCACCAGGCTCATGTCCTGCTCGCGCTGCAGCCGCACCAGCAGGGCCATCACCTGGGCCTGGATGGTGACGTCCAGCGCGGTCGTCGGCTCGTCGGCAATCAGCAAACGCGGTTCGCAGGCCATGGCCATCGCGATCATCACGCGCTGGTTCATGCCGCCACTCAGCTGGTGCGGCCAGGCGTCCATGCGGCGCCGCGGGTCGGGGATCTCGACGCGCTCGAACAGCTCCAGCACGCGCGCGTCCAGCGCCGCGCCGCGCAGGCCGCGGTGCAGGCGCAGCACCTCGCGCACCTGGTCGCCGACGGTGTGGGCCGGGTTCAGGCTGTTCAACGCGTCCTGGAACACCATCGCCATGTCGCGGCCGACGATGCGTCGGCGCTGCGCCGGCTTCATGCGCAGCAGGTCCTGGCCGTCGAAGCGCAGCGCATCGGCGGTGACCACGCCCGGCGTGTCGATCAGGCCCATGGCGGCCATCATCGACACGCTCTTGCCCGATCCCGATTCACCGACGATGGCCAGCAATTGCCCCGGCTCGGCGCGCAGCGACACCCCATCGACGGCCGCGAAGCCGCCGAAGCGCACGCGCAGGTTGCTGATTTCGAGCAGGCTCACGACGCCTGCCGCAGCTTCGGGTCCAGCGCGTCGCGCAGGCCGTCGCCCATCAGGTTGATGGCCAGCACCGTCACCAGGATGCTCAGGCCCGGCAGCGTGACGACCCAGGGTGCACGTTCGATGTAATCACGAGCGGCGCTGAGCATGCTGCCCCATTCGGGCAGCGGCGGCTGCACCCCCAGGCCCAGAAAGCCCAGCGCCGCCGTTTCGAGGATGGCGCCGCTGAACGACAGCGTGGCGTTGACGATCAGTGGCGCCATGCAGTTGGGCAGCACGGCGCTGAACATCAGCCGCCAGGTGCCGGCGCCGGCCACCTGGCTGGCGGTGACGTAGTCCTTGGCCCGTTCGGCCAGCGCCGAGGCACGCACCAGCCGCACATACCCGGGCAGCGAACCGATGGCGATGGCGATGACGGTATTGACGAGGCCGGGGCCGAGGATGGTGACGACGCAGATTGCCAGCAGCAGCCCCGGCAGGGCCAGCATGATGTCCATCAGCCGCATCACCAGCGGCGACAGCCACTTCGGGTGGAACGCTGCCGCCAGGCCCAGCACCACACCGGGCACCAGCGCCAGCACCACCGCGGCGGCGCCGATCAGCAGCGACACGCGGGCGCCGAACAGCAGCCGGCTCAGCAGGCAGCGGCCCAGCTCATCGGTGCCGAACGGAAACTGCGCCAGTCCGCCTGCCTGCCACACGGGCGGCGTCAGCAGGTGGTCGCGAAACTGCTGCACCGGGTCGTGCGGCGCCAGCCAGGGCGCGAACACGGCGGCCAGCACGATGGCCGCAAAGACGAAGAAGGCCAGCAATGCGCCGCGGTTGGCAGCAAAGGCACGCACGAACTCGGCCAGCGGGCCGGGTGGTTGGCCTTGGGTTTGCCCTTGGGTTTCAGCGCCACCGGCCAGCGCCTTCATGAATTTCCCCGCACGCGTGGGTTGACGACGCCGTACAGCAGATCGACCAGCAGGTTGACGCCGATGAACACCAGCGCCGACACCAGGATGCCGGCCTGCACCACCGGGTAGTCGCGGCGCGCGATGGCGTCGATGATCCATTTGCCGATGCCGGGCCAGCTGAAGATGGTCTCTGTCAGCACCGCGCCGCCCAGCAGGCTGCCCACCTGCAGGCCCAGCACCGTCAGGATGGGCACCAGGGCGTTGCGCAGGCCATGCACCAGCACCACGCGCGCGGGGCTCAGGCCCTTGGCGCGCGCGGTGCGCATGTAGTCCTCGCGCAATACCTCCAGCATGGCGCTGCGCGTCATGCGCGCAATCACCGCCATCGGCACCGTGCCCAGCACCAGGGCCGGCAGTGCCAGGTGCAGCACGGCGCTCGGCCAGGCGCCGACTTCTTCGGACAGCGCGGCGTCGATGAGCATGAAGCCGGTGACGAACTCGATGTCGTATTCGATGCCGACGCGGCCCGACACCGGCGTCCATTCGAGCCCGACGCTGAAGAACATGATCAGGATCAGCCCCCACCAGAACACCGGCATGCTGTTGCCGACGGTGGCGGTGGCCATCACCAGTTGGTCGAACCAGCTGCCGCGCCTCAGCGCTGCCGCCAGGCCCAGCGTCATGCCCACCGTGATGGCCAGCAGCAGCGCGGCCCCGGCCAGTTCGATGGTGGCCGGGAACAGGGCCGCGAACTCGGCCGCCACCGGCTCGCGCGTCACCAGGCTGTTGCCCATGTCGCCCTGCAACAGGCCGCCGACATAACGCAGATACTGCACGGCCAGCGGCTGGTCCAGGCCCAGCTGCGCCATCAATGCGGCGTGCGCGGCGGGGTCGAGCCGGCGCTCGCCCATCATGATCTCCACCGGGTCTCCGGGGATCAGGCGGATGAGCATGAAGGCCACCAGCGTCACGCCGATGAGCGTGGGCACCAGCGTGGCCAGGCGTTGCAGCAGGAACTTGAGCACGCTGGGGTGTGGTTGAAGGCTGAGAGGCCTGGCCGGGGTGGTCTGCAAAGACCGCGGGGCCCACTGGGGGCCCCGCGTCGGGTGGCTTCAGGTGATCTGCCGCTTCAGCCGATGTTTTGCATCAAGACAGCAGCCGCTCGGCAGCCACTCAGAAGAAGCGGTACTGCACCGTGAACACGAAGGCACGGCCGCGAGGGTCGGCCACGCGCGGTTCCCAGCTGCTGCCGCTGCCGAAGTTGCTGTCGTAGGTGATGGCGAACGGCGGGTCGGTGTCCAGCACGTTGCGCACCATGCCGATCAGCGTCAGGTTCTTGATGCCGGTGTAGGTCAGGCCCAGGTTGTAGGTGGTGTAGCTGTCGACCTTGGGTTTCCAGTCCGGCGGGCTGATGCGACCGGCGGCCACGCCCGGCAGCACCTGGTCGTTGTATCCGCTGCGGAAGGTCTGGCTCAGCGTGCTGCTCCAGTCGCCGCGCTTGTAGGTGACGAAGGCGCTGTGCTTCCAGCGCAGGCCCAGGTCACCGGCGAAGCTGAACTGGCCGATCTCGCTGGCACTGAAGGGAACACTGGGCAGCACGCGCGAACGCTTCTTCAGCAGATAGGTGCCGTCCAGCCCGGCGTTGAAACGCGCCCCGATGGCGTTGAAGCCGCCGCGCAGGTTGACCTCCACGCCATCGGTCTGCGTTTCACCGGCATTGACCCAGCGCTGGTCGACTGCGGTCAGCGTGCCCTGGGCGTTGCGGATGAAGCGTTCGGGGAAGAGCGCAAAGTTGTCGATCAGCTGCGTCAGCGACAGGATCTGGATCGTGCCTTCGCGCTTGACGCTCCACCAGTCCATGCCGATGCTGAAGTCGGCGATCGGTTCCCAGATGAAGCCCGCCGAGGCCATCTTGGCCTCTTCCGGACCCAGGTCCCTCTTGCCGCCGTTGATGATGACCGCGGCGCGGTCGATGAAGGCGCAACCGGGGTCGGTGAGGTTGGGGCGGCCGCCCGGGCAGGTCAGCGGGTCCACCAGAGTCGTGCCGGTGAACAGCGAATCTGAAGCGCCGTTGTACAGCTGGTTGAAGGTGGGCACGCGGAAGCCCGTGCTGTACGAGCCGCGCACCAGGAAGCTGCTGCTCGGCTTCCACAGCGCCGAGAACTTCGGGTTGGTGGTGGTGCCGAAGCCGTCGTACTTGTCCTGGCGCACCGCAACCGTGGCCTCCAGGCCCTTCAGGATGGGCAGCAGCAGTTCGCCGTACACGGCAGTGACGTCGCGCTTGGCGCCCAGCAGCACGTTGGTCTGGTCGAAGGGTGCGGCCAGGATGATGCGCTGGGCTGCGGTCGCGCGTTCGTCGCCGTTGAATTTGTACTTCTCGGTGCGCAGGTCGACGCCCACGGCGGCCATCGCATCGCCCGCCGGCAGCTTGAAGACCGGGCCGCTGACCGAAGCGTCGGTCTGCGTCATCGTGAACTCGCCGCCATACAGCACCACGCCGCGTGCCGAGCCTTCTTCCAGCGCCGCCAGTCCGTCGGCGCTCTGCGTCTGGCCCGGGTACAGGAAGATGTTGATGCGCCCGCTGTTCAGCGCCGGGATGATGCCCGGGCCGCCGTCGCTGGCGCCGGTGGCCGTGGTGCCGCGGTAGTAGTAGCCGCCGCCCAGCGTGGACTTGGCTTCGCTCTTGGCTTGCAGCACGCCCGCGCGATAGTCCCAGCCGCCGAAGAAGGGCCCCTCGGCCGTGACGGCCAGGCGCTGGGTGTCGGCTTCGGTCTCGATTTCGCGCGGGCCGCACTCGATGCAGCGCCAGCGGTAGGCCATGGACTGCCCGCGCTGGGCTTCGGTGATGTTGGCCGGGAAGGCCGCCCGCAGGGCGTCGAACACCCGGTCGTAGCTGGCCTGCGATGTCGGGTTGCGCGGATAGCGCAATTGCTGGGTGGTCGTGTTGGGCGTCAGCTGCAGGTTCGAGAAGCGCTTCGCCGACTCGGTGCGCGACGCTGTCACCTCAGCCGCCAGCATGTGGTCGCCGGCCATCAACGTGCCGCGCAGTACGAGGTTGGTGCTGGTCACGGGCTGCTGCAGCACCGCGGCGCGGCCGGTGTCCCAGGCGCAGGACAGCCCCGCGCTCGGCGTGTTCCACAGCAGTTCGGCGTAAGGCGCCTGACCATCGATGACCCCGCAGCCGGGCTGGCCGGGCAGGTCCAGCACGTTCAGGCCGCCGCTGGCCGGCGTGGTGGTGCCGGGGATGTTGGGGAAGGCCGCGGCGTTCGGAAACAGCGTGCCGGCCAGCGGGAAGAGGCCCGCAAAAGGCGTGCCGCGCGTGTCCACGCTCAGGCCGCGGTTGGGCTGGAAGGTGTTGACGAAGTCGCGCTGGTTGCCGCGCAGCGCCTTGTTCTCGCGCACGCCCAGCGTGGCCAGCAGGTTGTAGCCGTCCTTGCTGAGATCGCCGAAGCCGCCCACCAGGGCGCCGGAAGAAATCTCGCCGCCCTTGGCCTCGGTAATGTCGGCGGTGGCGCGCACCAGCGCACCATTGAAGTTGGTGCGCAGGATGAAGTTGATGACGCCGCCGATGGCATCGGTGCCGTAGGTGGCGCTGGCACCGTCCTTCAGGATCTCGACGCGCTCGATCGCAGCCATCGGGATCTGGTTCAGGTCGACGACGCCGCCGCTCAGGCCGTGCGAGGCGACGCGCCGGCCGTTCAGCAGGATCAGCGTCGCATTGCTGCCCTGCCCGCGCAGGTTGGCGCTGGTGGCGCCGTTGTTGCCGCGCTGTGCACCGCCGACGACGTCGGCGTTGGAGGCCAGGTTGTCCAGCCCGTTGCCGTTGGTGGACAGCTCCTGGATCAGTTGCTCGGCGCTGGTGATGCCCTGGCGCTGCAGGTCGCCACCGGTGATGACCTGGATGGGCAGTGCGCCCTCGGCCGCGATGCGCTTGATGCTCGAACCGGTGATGGTGATGCGCTGGTCGGTCTGCGCCAGCGCGGCATGAGACGCCAGCCCAGCCAGGGTCATGCAGGCAACGACGGTCTTCAGTTTCATCGATTTTCCTTGGGTTGGGGCGGCAACCTGCCGGGTGCGGCGGCGCTCGAAACACATCCGTCCAAAGGATGATGCGCCGCGCGCACACACACAAGTTCACACGAACCGGAAGTGTTGCGGCAGTGCGTCATCCAGGGCCATCCGTGATTGCCCATGCGTGTCCGCGGCGCCACGGCGTGGGGGTGGGTCGCCACGCCACAAGTGGCTGTCGCATGGGCGCAAGTGGCTGTCGCCTGGGTGCAAGTCCGGGAACGGCCCCGGTCCGTGTGAACATCGCGGCGACTGCCTTCTTTCGTTCTACCCGCACCCATGCACAACGCCCACCCCTGGCGCTGGATACCGACGCTGTACTTCGGCCAGGGCATTCCCTATGTCGCCGTCATGACCCTGGCCGTGGTCATGTACAAGAACCTGGGGGTGTCCAACACCGAGATCGCGCTGTACACGAGCTGGCTCTACCTGCCCTGGGTCATCAAGCCGCTGTGGAGCCCGCTGGTCGACCTGCTGGGACGCAAGCGGCAGTGGATCATTGCGCTGCAGTTCGTCATCGGCACCGCGCTGGCCGGGGTG
>JBBRVT010000218.1:0-7691 GCA_038246615.1 Burkholderiales bacterium | reverse complement strand
GGGGATGTGCGTCAGTTGCGGTCGGCGCGGGCGGCACGGGTGCTGCCCGTGCCGTCGGAGCGGATGCCGGGGTTGTCATTCATCCCCGTGCCACTGGTGCGGTTGCTGGTGGTGCCGTCGGTGGACATCGTGTTGCCGGTGCCCGAGCTGGTGGTGCCGCCCGTCGTGCCCATGCGATTGGCGTCGTTGGCGCGGCTGCCACCGGTCATGCCGGACGTGGTGTCGGTGGTGGTGCCGGTGGTGGTGCCGGTGGTGGTGCCGGTGGTATTGCCGGTGGTGTTGCCGGTGGTGTTGCCAGTGGTGTTGCCAGTGTTATTGGCGCTGCCGGCCGGCATGTTGCTGGTGCCGGGGCTGGAGCCGGACGAGGATTGGGCTTGGGCCACCAGGCTGGCAGCGGCAAGGCAGCTGGCGGCGGCCAGGGCGGTCAGGCGGGCGATGTTGGTACGCATGGCAATCTCCAAATGGAATCAAGACGAGGATGACGAGTCCGTTTGAAGTGATGGGCACCATGCCCAGCCCCAAGCGGGTCCATTCATTCGCCGGCAAGCGCCGTGCCCATGCCCGGGACGGGCGGTCTGCGGTTCCGTCGGAAAATTCGACGGCATGGTTTCCAGATGCGTGGTGTCGGCAGGTTGGACGGCCAGTCATGCGCTCGCTGATTTCACATGCTGGCGGGCAGCTGCGGTCTGGTGGCTGTCGGCCGTTGCATGCCGGGGTGGACTGGCCGCCGAGCCCCTGGCATGCAGGTTGTGCGACCCACTTGTTTCCATACCTCTCCGATCCGGTTGGTTGGCATGGGGGTTGCGATGGCGGTAGGGTGGGCCATTGCCGAAGCGGTGGCCCGGTATCCGTTACCGAATCAGGAGCACGCCGTGCAATCCATGGACTTCCGCGCTGAACACCGGCAGGGCCAGACCCTGTCGCCTCGCCTGCAGCATGCCGTGCGCCTGCTGCAGATGTCGTCGATGGACTTCTCTGCCACGGTGCGCGACTTGCTCGGCCGCAACCCCTTCCTCGACGGCGAGGACGGCGCGGACGGCGGGGACGGCGGGGACGGCGCGGACAGCGCTGACGACGAAATGGCCGCCGTGCAGCCGGCCGAGGCCACTGGCGCGCTCGCGGCGGCGGCGGATGAAGGCGGCGTCACCGACCTGCGCGACGACGACCGCGACCTGTGGCAGGCCGACGGCGCCACATCGCTGCGCCGGGCCGAGGACGGCGACCTGTCTGCGCTGGACATGATGGTGGCCGACACGTCGCTGGCGGTGCATCTGCACGGCCAGGCCAATCTGCTGGACCTGCCCGAACGGGCGCTGTTCATGGCCCGCGCGATCATTGAGTCGCTCGACGACGATGGTTATTTGCGCACCCCCCTGGACGAGCTGACCAGCCTGGTGCCGGTGAGCCCGCCCGCCACACTGGCGGACTTGCAGCTGGCCTTGGCAGTGGTGCAGTCGCTGGAGCCGGCAGGCGTGGCCGCGCGCAGCGTGGGTGAATGCCTGCAACTGCAGCTGCACACCATCCCCTGCCCGTTGGCGCGCGGCCTGGCACAGCGCATCGTCGCAGACAACCTGCCGCTGCTGGCCGCACGCGACGTGCATGGCCTGGCCCATGCGCTTGGCGAGCCGGTGGCGCGGGTCGAGCAGGTGTGCGACCGCATCCGCCGCCTGGACCCGCGCCCCGGCTGGCGCTTCGGCTCGACACGCGTGGCCTACGTGGTGCCGGACGTGATCGTTCGGCGGGTGCAGTCGCAATGGACGGTGCACCTGAACCCGGCGGTGGTGCCCAGGGTCCGGCTCAATCAGGTGTATGCCGACTTGTTCAAACGCCACCGTTCGGCGCAGAACACCGAGATGGCGGGCCAGCTGCAGGAGGCGCGCTGGACCTTGCGCAATGTCGAGCAGCGTTTCTCCACCATCCTGGACGTGGCCGAGGCGATCGTGCGGCGGCAGCGGCATTTCCTCGAATTCGGCACGATGGCGATGAAGCCGCTGGGCCTCAAGGAGATCGCCGACGAGGTGGGCATCCATGAATCGACCGTCTCCCGGGTGACGAACAACAAGTACATCGCCACGCCCATCGGCGTGTTCGAGCTGAAGTACTTCTTCTCCCGCGCGATGGTCAGTGCCAGCGGCAGCGCCTGCTCGGGCACGGCGATCCGCGGCCTGGTCAGGGACATCATCGAAGCCGAGCGGCCGGTGGCGCCGCTGTCGGACGCCGAGATCACCCGCCAGCTGGCCCAGCAGGGCTTGGTGGTGGCGCGCCGCACCGTCACCAAGTACCGCCAGATGCTGCGCATCGAGTCGGTGGAACGGCGCCGGCGCCACGCCTGATCGCAGGCCGCTGTCGGCGGCCCGGATCCGAGGCGTCGCTCCACTTGACACCCGATTCTCGGCAGCGACCGTTTCACAGCGGCGGTGGCCTGCACGCTGCGTGGCGCACGACGCCAGAACGCGCTGCAGCAGCCCGACATTCCGGTGATCGGGAACCTCCTGCGCCACGGCTCGGCGCGCCGGCCGTCGGTGCCTGCAGGTCGTCCCGTGCCGCCGGTTCCGCCGGTTTCGCCGACCGGTGCCTCGCCCTGCAGGGCCGCCCCTGGCACCCGCATCAGGTGGTCAGCGGCCACCGGGTTGCGCAGCACGGTGAAGCCGGTCGGGCCATCCGCATGCCGGCCTGACCGCGCGGCCGGCACGCCGGGCCGCAGCGGGCCCGCCGTTTGCCATTCTGCGGCATGCCCCGCATCATCTGGAAAGGCGCCATCAGCTTCGGCCTGGTGCATGTGCCCGTGTCGCTCGTGTCGGCCACCAGCGACAGCGGCATCGACTTCGACTGGCTGGACAAGCGCAGCATGGACCCGGTAGGCTACCAGCGCATCAACAAGCGCACCGGCAAGCCCATCGAGAGCGCGCACGTGGTGCGCGGCGTCAAGGTCGACGGCGAGCGCTACGTGGTGCTGGGCGACGACGAGATCAAGGCCGCCTATCCGCGCACCACCCAGACCATCGAGATCGAGTGCTTCGTCGCGCCCACGCAGATCCCGTTCACCTACCTCGAACGGCCGTATGCCCTGGCGCCGCTGCCGAAGGGCGAGAAGGTCTATGCGCTGCTGCGTGAGGCCATGCTCGCTGCCGGCGTGGTGGGTATCGCCCGTGTAGTGATGCACACCAAGGAACACCTGGCCGCGCTGGTGCCCTCGGGCGCCGCCCTGCTGCTCGACACCTTGCGCTGGCCGGCCGACCTGCGCCCCCTGGACGACCTGAAGCTGCCGCCTGCAGGCGCCAAGGCAGCGCAGCTGAAGGACAGCGAGCTGAAGATGGCCGGCCAGCTGATCGCCGACATGACCGAGGACTGGCAGCCCGGGCGCTATGCCGATCGGTTCACCGCAGCGGTGCAGGCTCTGGTGGACCAGCGCGCCCAGGCCGGCGAGACGGCCGACGTGCAGCCGCTGGAGGACGGCGCCGCGCCGATGGCCAGCAATGTGGTCGACCTGACCGAGCTGCTCAAGCGCAGCCTGGGTGCGCATGGCGCCGGGAGCAAGGCCCGGCCGGGCGCCAAGACCGCACCCGGCGCGAAAGCTGCGCCCGCCGCCCCTGGCAAGCTGCCTGCGCGCCGGCGCACCTGAACCCGCCTGCACGCAGCCCGGCGCACCGCGATGCCGCGCACTGCCGCCAGCACCCGGTCCGCCATGCCGCCGTGCGTGGTCGAGGGCAGGGCCGAGGCTGGGGCCGAGGCCGAGGTTGGCGGCGGTGCGCTGCAACCCTACCGCGCCAAGCGCGATTTCCGCCGCACGCCCGAGCCCGACGGCAGCGCGCCGGTCGCGCCCGGCGGGCTGTCGTTCGTGGTGCAGAAGCACCATGCCCGCCAGCTGCACTACGATTTCCGGCTGGAACTCGACGGCGTACTGCTGTCGTGGGCAGTGCCGAAGGGCCCGAGCCTGGACCCGGCCGACAAGCGCATGGCCGTGCGCACCGAAGACCACCCGCTGGCCTATGCCGACTTCGAAGGCCGCATCCCGGCCCGGCAGTACGGCGCCGGCGATGTGATCGTCTGGGACCGGGGCCGCTGGCAGCCGCTGGGCGACCCGCAGGCCGGCCTGGCGCAAGGCAAGCTGGGCTTTGCGTTGCAGGGCCACAAGCTGCGCGGGCGCTGGGAGCTGGTGCGGCTGAAGCAGCATGGCGCACGGCAGGACAGCTGGCTCCTCTTCAAGCAGCGCGACGGCGAGGCCCGCGCCCGTGCCACCTTCGATGTGCTGCAGGCCATGCCCGACAGCGTGCTGCCGGCCGCAGCGTTGCCCGCAGCCCCGCCCGACCGTGCCGGCTCGGCCAGCGCTGTGGCCGCGCCGCTGCCCGCGCAGATGGGCCCGCAACTGGCGTTGGCTGCCACCAGCCTGCCTGCGCAGGGCCGCTGGGTGTTCGAAGACAAGCTCGACGGCTACCGGCTGCTGGCCCGCATCGATGCCGGCGTGCCCCGGCTGTTCACCCGCAACGGCCATGACTGGACGGCGCGCCTGCCTGGCCTGGTGCAAGCACTGGCCGGGCTGGGCGTGGACAGCGCCTGGCTGGACGGCGAGATCGTGGCGCGCGGGGCCGACGGTCGGCCCGATTTCAGCCGCCTGCAGAACGCCTTTGACCGCCACCGCACCCAGGCGGTGGACTATGTGCTGTTCGACCTGCCGTACTTCGCCGGCCACGACCTGCGCGACGCACCACTGACCGCGCGGCGTGGTCTGCTGTGCCAGCTGCTGCAGGCCCGCGGGCAGCCGCCGCTGCAGTTCTCGCAGGCGCTGGGCCACGGCCGGCGCGCGCTGGCCACGCGTTTGCTGCGCGAGGCCTGCGCGGCGCGCCGCGAGGGGCTGGTCGCCAAGCGTGACGACAGCGCCTACCGCGCCGGCCGAAGCGCCAGCTGGCTGAAGCTGAAGTGCCAGCTGCGGCAGGAATTCGTGCTGGCCGGCTACACCCTGCGCAGCGACGATGCACACGGCGTGGGCAGCCTGCTGCTGGCGGTGCACGACGCGCAAGGCCGGCTGCAGAGCGCCGGCAGCGTGGGCACCGGCTGGACCCGGGCCACCGCACGGTTGTTGCTGCAGAAATTGCAGCCGTTGCGGGCGGCCCGGTCACCGTTCGATGCACCGGGGCCGCAGGCCGGGCACTGGCTGCGCCCGGTGCAGGTGGCCGAGGTGGCCTTCGGTGCCTGGACGCCGGCCGGCCAGGTGCGGCACGCGGTGTTCATCGCGCTGCGCGACGACAAGCCGGCCAGCGCGGTGCTGCGCGAGCGGATGCTGCCGGACGCCATGCCGCCGGACGACGCTTCACCCGCGCCGGCCTCCGCAGCGCCTGCCTCGCCCCCCGCGCGGCGCATGCCCCGGCTCAGCCACCCAGAGCGTGTGGTGGACGCCGCCTCGGGCACCACCAAGCTGCAGCTCGCGCAGTACCTGGCGGCCGTGGCCGAACCCCTGCTGGCACAACTGCACGGGCGCCCGGTGGCGCTGCTGCGCGCGCCCGGCGGCCTCGCCGCACCCAGCTTCTTCCAGAAACACAGCGGCGACGCCGCCATCCCCGGCGCGCTTGACTTGCCAGCCTCGCTGTGGCCGGGCCACGCGCCGCTGCTGGAACTGCGCAGCCGCAGCGCGCTGCAGGGTGCGGCGCAGATGAACGTGCTGGAATTCCACCCCTGGAATGCCCGCAGCAGCCTGATTTCCAAGCCCGACCGCATGGTGTTCGACCTCGACCCCGGCGAGGGCGTGCCCTGGAGCGCGGTGCAGGAGGGCGCGGTGCTGGTGCGCGCCCTGCTCGACGCGCTGGGCCTGCAGAGCTGGCTGAAGACCAGCGGCGGCAAGGGCCTGCATCTGGTGGTGCCGCTGGCCGCGCGCTGGCCCTTCGACACGGTGAAGGGCTTCTCCCGGGCGGTGGTGCAGCATCTGGCGCGCACCATCCCGCAGCGCTTCGTCGCCAAGAGCGGCCCTGCCAACCGGCGCGGCCGCATCTTCGTCGACTACCTGCGCAACGGTGAGGGCGCTACCACGGTGGCCGCCTGGTCGCCGCGGGCGCGGCCGGGGCTGGGCGTGTCGATGCCGCTGCTGTGGGACGAACTGGCCCAGGTGGCCGGCGCCGCGCAGTGGACCGTGGCCGATGCAGCCACGCGGCTTGACAGTGCCGCGAGCCAGGCCTGGGTCGCCCTGGCGCGCAGCCGCCAGTCGCTGCGCGGGCCGATGCAGGCGCTGGGCTTCAAGCCAGCGCCTGCCTCCTAGACGGTGAGTGTGAACACCTGGGCCGCCCTCCGCTCGGCGTGGGTGTGGCCGGCCAGCGCCATGTCCCAATCCGACCCGGCCGCTTCGGCGCTGGCCAGCATGCCGCCACTGAGGGCCGGCACCTCGGGCCCGGCGGCGTCGAACTCGGCCACCTGCTCGCGCGAGCCCAGGTACAGCCGCGCCAGCCGCGTGCCGTCGGCGGCCGAGTCGATCAACACCAGGTGGCGCGCTGGCGGCTGCGCTTCTGGCGTGGGGGTCGGCCCGGCGCCATGCGGTGCCTCGATGCCGCAGGTCTGGGACATGGTGTGTTCCTTGCCGCAGGGCCGGCATGCGGGCACCGGCACTCCCGGGCGGCAAACAACATGCCCAGGTGCGCCACCGGCACGCCCCAGGGGCAGCGCGGGGCGCCGGCTCACGCCGGGGTGGCGGCGGGCCGCTCGGGCATCACCAGCACCAGGCCGCGCTGGCGGCCCAGCAGCGGCTCCACCACGCGGTCGTAGAAGGCCGCAGGCACCACCACGCAACCGGCCGAGACGCGGCGCGCCAGCGGGTCGTTGCCAGCCAGGCGCTGGCTGCGGCTGGCATGCGCCGGGCCGCCGCGCAGGCGGTGGATGGCGAATGCGGTCTCGTAGTCGACCCAGACGATGGCCTCGCCATCGCGGTTGCGCCCTGGCTCGCTGATGAAGCGGCCAGCCGGTGTGGTGAGATCGTCGTCGCGCAGCCGGCCTTCCTGGGTGCGTTGCCCCACTCCGGGCACTGAAGCATCCCCCAGTGCCCGACCCAACAGCGCCGGCGAGCGGCCGACCAGCACGCCTTCGGCATCGAACACCAGGATCTGCGCCTGCCGCTTGTCCACCACTGCGAACGGGCGGCTGGCGTGTTCAGCCCGGGCCACCAGCACGCGGGCCAGCAGCAGCGGGTCGTCCGGCCAGGCCGCAGGCTGCGTCGGCAGCGCAGTTGCATCGTGGTAACCGGCCTGCGCCGCCGCCTGGCCCAGCCAGGCACACACCGCCACTGCACACACCCTTGCCAGCCACTGCATGCCGCGCCCCGCAACCGGCCCGTCGGGCAAGCGGCCGGGTGCCGCCTGCCTGTGGCCGTTGGCCAATGGCCATCCATGGCGGCAAGCTTAGGCAGGGGTGCTGGCGGGTGAAGCCGGCAACAGCGCAGGGAAAGCGGCGCTGTTCAAGCGCTTGGCGGCGGACGCAAGTGGTTATCAGCCGGGCGGGGCCGACGGGTGGCAGCGCAAACACATGCTGCAACGGCCGCACGGCGCGCTAACGCCCGGGGTGGCAAGACGGGGGTGCTCTGGCGGCTGGCGCTGGCGGCGCTGGGGCTGCTGGTGGCGATGGCCGCACTGGCAAGCGCGGTCTGGCTGCGGCTGCCAGCGCCCGAGACCCATGCCTACGCTGCGGCCAGTGCCGTGCTGGCCTGGTTTGCGGCT
>JBBRVT010000217.1:0-7697 GCA_038246615.1 Burkholderiales bacterium | reverse complement strand
GCTGCGCAGCGGCTGGACGAATTTCCGCACCGCCTGTCCGGCGGCATGCGCCAGCGGGTGATGATCGCGATGGCGCTGGCCTGCGAGCCGGTGCTGCTGGTGGCCGACGAGCCCACCACCGCGCTGGACGTCACCATCCAGGCGCAGATCCTCGACCTGCTGCGCGACCTGCAGCAGCGCCTGGGCATGGCGGTGCTGATCATCACCCACGACCTGGGCGTGATCGCCGAACTGGTCGATGAAGTGATCGTCATGTATGCCGGGCAGATCGTCGAAAGCGCGCCGGTACAGGCCCTCTTCGACGACCCGCAGCACCCTTACACCATCGGCCTGCTGGGCTCGATTCCGCGGCTGGACGTGGTGCGCGAGCGGCTGTCCACCATCGAGGGCAGCGTGCCCAGCCCGGCCAACCAGCCGGTGGGCTGCCGCTTTGCGCCGCGCTGCCCGTTTGCCGATGCCCACTGCCATGCGCAGCAGCCACCCTTGCGCCTCATGGGTGCCGGCCACCAGGTGGCCTGCTGGAAGGCGCCGGTGGAACTGCTCGGCGCCGTGGCCCGACCGGAGCTGGCCGATGCGCGCGCCTGACATCGGCACCGCCGGTGGGCCCGGCACGGCCGGTGGGGCAGGCGCGGCCATGCCTGCGGCCACGCCACCGCCGGTGCTCAGCGTGCGCGGCCTGACCAAGCACTTTCCGGTCAAGCGCGGCGTGGTGTTCAGCCGCACCCTGGGCCAGGTGCGCGCGGTCGATGACGTCAGCTTCGACATCGCGCGCGGCGAGACGCTGGCGCTGGTGGGCGAATCCGGCTGCGGCAAATCGACCACCGGCCGGCTGGTGTTGCGGCTGATCGCGCCCAGCGCAGGGTCGGTGCAGTTCCAGGGCCAGGAGATCGCCACCGCCAGCGACGAGCAGATGCGCAGCATGCGCCAGCATCTGCAGATCATCTTCCAGGACCCGTATGCGTCGCTGAACCCGCGCATGACCATCGCCGACATCCTGACCGAGCCGATGGTGGTGCACCGCATCGGCAACGCGGCCGAGCGCACCGACCGGGTGCGTGAGCTGCTGCAACTGGTGGGCCTGCTGCCCGAGCATGCACGCCGCTACCCGCACCAGTTCTCGGGCGGGCAGCGCCAGCGCATCGGCATCGCCCGCGCGCTGGCGGTGCGGCCGCAGCTGATCGTCTGTGACGAGCCGGTGTCCGCGCTGGACGTGTCGATCCAGGCCCAGGTGGTCAACCTGCTGCAAGACCTGCAGCAGCGCTTTGGCCTCAGCTTCCTGTTCATCGCGCATGACCTGGCGGTGGTCAAGCACATCAGCGACCGGGTGGCGGTGATGTACCTGGGCCGGCTGGTCGAGCTGGCCGACAAGCGCAGCCTCTACGCCCGGCCGCTGCACCCGTACACCCAGGCGCTGCTGTCGGCCATCCCCCGGCCCGAACCCGGCCTGCAGCGCCAGCGCATCCTGCTGACCGGTGATGTGCCCAGCGCGATGCACCCGCCCAGCGGCTGCCGCTTCCACACCCGCTGCCAGCATGCGCAAGCGCGCTGCCGCACCGAGGAACCCGTGTTGCGCGACGCCGGCCCCGGCCACCGCGTGGCCTGCCACTTCTTCGAGACCCTGCCGCTGCCTGCCGGCCTGGCCCCGGCCGAGAAGCAGGACCTGGGCCGCTTCGCGCTGCGCCTGGCGGCCTTCGATGCGGCGCGGAAGTCGGGCATGTCGGGTTGACCCTTGGGCGACGGCGCCGCCAGCGCCGCTGGGGCACAATGGCAAAAAATAGCACGATCGTTCGATTTCCTGCCATTCCTCGGCGCAGCCCCTGCCACCTAGAATTCGGGCGTTGGCACTCAGGTCAATCTTCCATCCATCCAGGAGTCGCGTGTCATGAAGGTATTGGTACCCGTCAAGCGTGTTGTCGACTACAACGTCAAGGTGCGCGTGAAGTCCGACGGCACCGGGGTCGACATCGCCAACGTCAAGATGAGCATGAACCCGTTTGACGAGATCGCGATAGAAGAAGCCGTGCGTCTGCGCGAGAAGGGCGTGGTCACCGAGGTGATCGCAGTGTCCTGCGGCGTCATCCAGTGCCAGGAGACGTTGCGCACCGCCATGGCCATCGGCGCCGACCGCGCCATCCTGGTGGAATGTGCCGATGAGCTGCAGCCCCTGGCCGTGGCCAAGCTGCTGAAGGCCCTGGTCGACAAGGAACAGCCCGGCCTGATCATCCTGGGCAAGCAGGCCATCGACGACGACTGCAACCAGACCGGCCAGATGCTGGCCGCGCTGGCCGGCCTGCCGCAGGCCACCTTCGCCAGCAAGGTCGAAATCGCCGACGGCAAGCTGACCTGCACGCGTGAGATCGACGGCGGTCTGGAAGTGCTGCAGACCAGCCTGCCAGCGGTGATCACCACCGACCTGCGCCTGAACGAGCCGCGCTATGTCACGCTGCCCAACATCATGAAGGCGAAGAAGAAGACGCTCGAGGTGTTCAAGCCCGCCGACCTGGGCGTGGACGTGGCACCGCGCATCAAGACGCTGAACGTGAGCGAGCCGCCCAAGCGCGGCGCCGGCATCAAGGTGCCCGATGTGGCCACGCTGGTCGCCAAACTGAAAAACGAAGCCAAGGTGATCTGACATGGCCGCACTCGTCATTGCCGAACACGACAACGCGTCCATCAAGGGCGCCACGCTGAACACCGTCACTGCGGCCCTGGCCTGCGGTGGCGAGGTGCATGTGCTGGTGGCCGGCCACAACGCCGGCGCGGCAGCCGCTGCCGCCGCGCAGATTGCCGGCGTGGCCAAGGTGCTGCATGCCGACGACGCCGGCCTGGGCCACGGCCTGGCCGAGAATGTCGCTGCCCAGGTGGTGGCCGTTGCTGCGGCCTACAGCCACCTGCTGTTCCCGTCCACCGCCGCCGGCAAGAACGTGGCCCCGCGCGTGGCCGCGCTGCTGGACGTGGCACAGATCAGCGACGCCACCAAGGTGCTCAGCGCCGACACCTTCGAGCGCCCGATCTACGCCGGCAATGCCATCTCGACGGTGCAGAGCAGCGACGCCACCAAGGTGATCACAGTGCGCACCACTGGCTTCGACGCCGCTGCAGGCAGCGGTGGCAGCGCGGCGGTGGAAACGGTGGCCGCCGTGGCTGCGTCAGCCGGCAGCACCTGGCTGCGCAGCGAGATCGCGAAGAACGACCGGCCCGAGCTCACCGCCGCCAAGATCATCGTCAGCGGTGGCCGCGCGCTGGGCAGCAGCGAGAAGTTCAACGAGTTGCTCACGCCGCTGGCCGACAAGCTGGGCGCTGCACTCGGCGCCAGCCGCGCAGCAGTGGATGCGGGTTATGCACCCAACGACTGGCAAGTCGGCCAGACCGGCAAGATCGTCGCCCCCAGCCTGTACGTGGCCTGCGGCATCAGTGGTGCCATCCAGCACCTGGCCGGCATGAAGGACAGCAAGGTGATCGTGGCCATCAACAAGGACGCCGAGGCGCCGATCTTCAGCGTGGCCGACTACGGTCTGGAAGCCGACTTGTTCATTGCCGTGCCCGAGCTGGTCAAGACCCTGTGACCCGGCGCGTTTGACGCGCTGCTGAAGTACCCCCGAGGGCGCCGAAACCGGCGCCCTTGCTGCATCTGGAGACTGAAATGACCTACCTCGCCCCTGTCAAGGACATGCTGTTCGTGATGAACCAGGTGGCCGGCCTGGAGGCCGTGGCCGCGTTGCCCGGCTTCGAGGACGCCGGCCCCGACACTGCCGCCGCAGTGCTGCATGAATGCGCCAAGCTCAACCAGGACGTCATCGCGCCGCTGAACTGGGAAGGCGACAAGGCCCCGTCGACCTTCAAGGACGGCGTCGTCACCACCACCGCCGGTTTCAAGGACGCCTTCAAGCAATTTGCCGCTGGCGGCTGGCAGGGCCTGCACCATCCGGTCGACTTTGGCGGCCAGGGCCTGCCCAAGCTGATCCATGCCGCCTGCATCGAGATGCTCAATAGCGCCAACATGAGCTTCGCGCTGTGCCCGCTGCTGACCGACGGCGCCATCGAGGCCCTGCTGACCGCCGGCAGCGACGAACTGAAGGCGCGCTACCTGGGCCCGATGGTCGAAGGCCGCTGGACCGGCACGATGAACCTCACCGAGCCGCAGGCCGGCTCGGACCTGAGCATGGTGCGCAGCCGCGCCGAGCCGCAGCCCGACGGCAGCTACAAGCTCTTCGGCACCAAGATCTACATCACCTACGGTGAGCACGACATGGCCGAGAACATCGTCCATCTGGTGCTGGCCCGGGTGACCGGCGCGCCCGAGGGCGTCAAGGGCATCTCGCTGTTCGTCTGCCCGAAGTTCCTGGTCAATGCCGACGGCAGCCTGGGCGCGCGCAACGACGTGCACTGCGTCAGCATCGAGCACAAACTGGGCATCAAGGCCAGCCCGACGGCCGTGCTGCAGTACGGCGACGGCACGGCGGCGGTTTGCGCGAACGGCGCCGGACCCGGCGCCGTGGGCTACCTCGTCGGCCAGGAGAACCGCGGCCTGGAATACATGTTCGTGATGATGAACGCGGCCCGCTTCGCGGTGGGGCAGCAGGGCATCGCAGTGGCCGAGCGGGCCTACCAGAAGGCGGTGCAGTACGCGCGTGACCGGGTGCAGAGCCGCCCGGTCGACGGCAGCCTGAACACTGCCGCGCCGATCATCCACCACCCCGATGTGAAGCGCATGCTGATGACCATGCGCGCCTACACCGAGGGTTGCCGCGCGATGGCCTTCGTGGCCGCCGCCGCGCTGGACGCCGCCCATGCCCACCCCGACGCTGCGGTGCGCAAGCAGAACCAGGCCTTCTATGAATTCATGGTGCCGCTGGTCAAGGGCTACTCCACCGAGATGAGCCTGGAAGTCACCAGCCTGGGCGTGCAGGTGCATGGCGGCATGGGCTTCATCGAGGAGACCGGCGCAGCGCAGTACTACCGCGACGCCAAGATCCTGACGATCTACGAAGGCACCACCGCCATCCAGGCGAATGACCTGGTGGGCCGCAAGACCGCGCGCGACGGCGGTGCCACCGTGCGCGCCATCTGCGAGCAGATCCAGGGCACCGAGGCCCAGCTGGCCGCGCGCAGCAGCGATGCCGCCCGCGCGGTGCTCAAGCGCCTGACAGCGGCCCGTCTGGCCCTGCTGGACGTGGTGGGCTTTGTTGCAGGCGGCATGGCGAAGGACGCCAAGGCCGGCCCGAACGCGGTGTTCGCCGGCAGCGTGCCCTACCTGATGCTGGCCGGCAACGTGATGGCCGGCTGGCAGATGGCGCGCTCGCTGATCGCCGCCGAAGACCAGCTGGCTGCCGGCATCGAGCCCGACTTCATGCGCGCCAAGATCACCACCGCGCGCTTCTACGCCGACCACATCCTGAGCAAGGCGCCCGGCGTGCGCGACAGCATCGTCGAGGGCGCCGCCGGCGTCACCGAGATGGCGCTGGACGCCTTCTGACCGCAGCCCGCCGCCGGGGCACGCCATGTCGCTCCGGTGATAGTGGCTGCGCCACGCGCCCTCGCACACTCGCTGCGCCGTCTTCACACCCCTGACCCTGGAGCCACCCGTGCCCTTGCCTGCCGCCTTGTCCAACCTGCCGCTGCCCATCATCGGCTCGCCGCTGTTCATCATCAGCACGCCCAAACTGGTCATTGCCCAGTGCACCGCCGGCGTGGTGGGTTCGATGCCGTCGCTCAATGCCCGGCCCGCCTCGCAGGTCGACGAATGGCTGCACGAGATCACCGAAGGCCTGGCCGCCTGGGACAAGGCCCACCCCGACCGCCCGGCTGCGCCCTACGCCATCAACCAGATCGTGCACAAGAGCAATGACCGGCTCGACCACGACATGCAGGCCTGCGCCAAGTACAACGTGCCCATCGTCATCACCAGCCTGGGTGCCCGCGTCGACATCAACGACGCGGTGCATGCCTGGGGCGGCGTGGTGCTGCACGACATCATCAACAACTTCTTCGCCCACAAGGCCATCGACAAGGGCGCCGACGGCCTGGTGGCGGTGGCCGCAGGCGCCGGCGGCCATGCCGGCACCAAGAGCCCGTTCGCGCTGATCCAGGAGATCCGACAGTGGTTCGACGGCCCGCTGGCGCTGTCGGGCAGCATTGCCACCGGCGACGCGGTGCTGGCTGCGCTGGCCATGGGGGCCGACTTCGCCTACATCGGCTCGGCCTTCATCGCCACCGAGGAAGCACGCGCCGCCGAATCCTACAAGCAGTCGATCGTCGACAGCAATTCCGACGACATCGTCTACAGCAACCTGTTCACCGGCGTGCACGGCAACTACCTGGCGCCCAGCATCCGCAATGCCGGGCTCGACCCCGACAACCTGCCGATCAGCGACCCCAGCAAGATGAACTTCGGCAATGTCGATGGTGGCGGTGCGAAGAAGGCCTGGAAGGACATCTGGGGCTGCGGCCAGGGCATCGGCGCGGTCGACAAGATCCTGAGCACGCACGATTACGTGGCCAAGCTCAAGGCCGAGTACGAAGCTGCGCGCAAGCGCCTGGGCCTGCCGGTGCCGGCCACGGTCTGAGCGGCTCCGTCATGGCCGCCCGCCAGGTTGTCATCAACGCGCGGCCCTTCGACAGTGCGGCCGGTGTGGTCGGCCCGCTGTCGCGCATCGTCATCGAGGGCCGGCGCATCATGGCCGTTGCCGCCGAGCCGGTGCAGGTGGACGATGCCCTGGTCATCGACGCCGGCGGCCGCGTGGTGTTGCCGGGCTTGATCGACGCGCATGTGCATGTCACCGCCACCAGCCACGATCTCACCAACCTGGGCCTGCAGCCGCCTTCGCTGACCACCGCCGAGTCCAGCGTGGTCATGCGCGACATGCTGCACCGCGGCTTCACCACGGTGCGCGATGCGGCGGGTGCCGACTACGGCCTGCAGGAGGCGCAGGCGCGCGGCCTGTTCGAAGGGCCGCGGCTGTTCATCTCTGGTGCGCCCATCAGCCAGACCGGCGGCCATGCCGACCAGCGGCCCAAGGGCGTGCGCCAGCGCAACTGGTTCTGCAACTGCGCCGGCCTGGGCCTGGTGGGGGCCATCGCCGACGGCGTGGCCGAGGTGCGGCGTGCGGTGCGCGAGCAGGTGCGCACCGGCGCCAACCAGATCAAGATCATGGCCGGTGGCGGCGTCTCCAGCCCCACCGACCCGCTGGAAGGCACCCAGTTCTCGCTGGAAGAACTGCGTGCTGCGGTGGAAGAGGCCGAGGCCGCCAACCTGTATGTGATGGCGCACGCGTACTCACCGCGCGCCATCAGCCGTGCGCTGCAGGCGGGGGTGCGCAGCATCGAGCACGGCAACCTGCTCGACGCCGCCACCGCCCGGCTGATGCGCGCGCAGGGTGCCTACCTGGTGCCCACCCTGGTCACCTATGCCGCGCTGGCCGCCGAGGGCGGGCGCCTGGGCTGGAGCGCCGAGATGCTGGCCAAGCTCGACACCGTGCGCGCCGCCGGCCTGGAATCGGTGCGCATCGCACAGGCCGAAGGTGTGCCGGTGGTCTTCGGCACCGACCTGCTGGGCCACATGCATGCCCAGCAGAGCGCCGAGTTCGCGCTGCGGGCCCAGGCCATGTCACCGGTGGAGGTGCTGCAGAGCGCCACCATCACCGCCGCGCGCCTGCTGCGCGCCGAAGGCCAGATCGGCCAGCTGGTGCCCGGCGCCT
>JBBRVT010000216.1:0-7716 GCA_038246615.1 Burkholderiales bacterium | reverse complement strand
GCGCAATCCGAACCGCTTGCCGGCACTGGGCAGCGCGCGTTCTTGATGAGGCGCTGTGCGGCGCTGGCTACCGCGCATCCTGGCCCTCCCGGGATCACGGACCGACACCACGCTGCGAGACACGCTCTGCGAGGCTGAATCGCGTTTTCTCTCGTGCCACCCATGAAAAAGGCCCCTTGCGGGGCCTCTTCGAAGTGCGACCTGGCGGAGAGAAAGGGATTCGAACCCTTGGGGGGCTGTTAACCCCCACACGCTTTCCAGGCGTGCGACTTAAACCGCTCATCCATCTCTCCGAGACAACCACAAATTCTAGCCGACGGCGTCCAGCGCCTTCTCGCGCAGCCAGTCCAGCGGCACGAAGTCCGTCGCTCGCGCATGCGTGCTGTCCAGCACCACCGGCGGTGCGCAACCGGCCAGGTAGGCTTCCTTCCAGCGCAGTGCGCAGACGCACCAGCGGTCACCCGGTTTCAGGCCCTTGAAGCGGTGTTCGGGGCGCGGCGTGATCAGGTCGTTGCCACGCTCGAACTGCTGGTTCAGGAAGGCGGTGGTCATGCGTGCGCAGATGACATGGCTGCCATGGTCCTGCGCGTCGGTGTGGCAGCAACCGTCCCGGTACCAGCCGGTCAGCGGGTCATAGCTGCAGGGCACCAGGGGCGTGCCCAGCAGGTTCAGCGCGTTGTCCTGGCTCATGGCGTCGGGCTCTGCTTCATCACCGCCATCGCGGTGGCGATCAGGCCGGCCACTTCGGTCATGTTGCCGGGCACGATCATGGTGTTGTTGGTCTTGGCCAGCTGGCCGTAGGCGCCGATGGCCTTCTCGGCCACCTGCAACTGCACCGCCTGGGCACCGCCAGGCGCCTCGATGGCTGCGGCAATGCGGCGGATGGCGTCGGCCGATGCCTCGGCCAGCGCGGTGATGGCCGCTGCCTCGCCTTGCGCCTTGTTGATGTCGGCCTGCTTCTCGCCTTCGCTGCGGGCGATGCTGGCCTCGCGCTCGCCGGTGGCGATGTTGATCTGCTCCTGGCGCCGGCCCTCGCTGGCAGCGATCAGCGCGCGCTTCTCGCGCTCGGCGGTGATCTGTGCCTGCATGCTGCGCAGGATCTCGGCCGGCGGCGTCAGGTCCTTGATCTCGTAACGCAGCACCTTCACGCCCCAGTTCTGCGCCGCTTCGTCCAGCGACAGCACCACCGACCCGTTGATCTGGCCGCGCTCCTCGAAGGTCTTGTCCAGCTCCATGCGGCCGATCACGCTGCGCAGCGTGGTCTGCGCCAGCTGGGTGATGGCGATGATGTAGTCGCTGCTGCCGTAGCTGGCGCGCATCGGGTCGGTCACCTGAAAGTACAGGATGCCGTCCACCGTCAGCTGGGTGTTGTCCTTGGTGATGCAGACCTGGCTGGGCACGTCCAGCGGGATCTCCTTGAGCGAATGCTTGTAGGCCACCCGGTCGATGAACGGCACCAGCAGGCTCAGGCCGGGGGTGAGGGTGGTGTGGTACTTGCCCAGGCGTTCGACCACCCAGGCGTTCTGCTGCGGCACCACCTTCAACGACCGGGCGATGAAGATGACGGCGATGACCAGCAGGACGATGACGATTTCCATGGAGATGCTTTCGTTGGTGCTCAGCGGGGCGCGTGTTCCAGCAGCAGGCGGCTGCCTTCCACGGCGCGGATGACATGCGGGCCGGCCACCGGCACGCCGCCGCCGGTGTGGCGCACGTCCCAGGCGCTGCCGCGGTACTGGATGCGGGCGGTGCCGTCGGGCTGCCACTGCGGCACCTGCACCAGCGCGCCCACGTCCAGGTTCACGTCGGGGTTGGTGCTGGCGGGCAGGGCGGCAGGCTGGCGGCGGCGGCGCTGGTACCACACCGCCACGGCGCCGCCGCCCAGCAGTGCGGCTGCCGCCATCTGGCCGGTGAGTGCCAGGCCGGCATGGGCTGCCAAGGCGCCCGCCCCGGCGCCCAGCGCCAGCATCAGCAGGTAGAAGGTACCGGTGGCCAGTTCAGCCGCCACCAGCACCCCGGCAGCCAGCCACCAGATGGTGGGCGCGCTCCAGTCCATTGCAGCCTCCTTCAAGCCAGTGCGGCCCGGTGCTTGCGCCAGGCCGCTGCAGCAGTGTAGCCACGCCGGCTTGCCGTCATTGCCGTCATGGCCGCGCCGCGCTGTCGCCCTACACTTCGCGGCTTGCCCGGGCGGCTGCCTGCGGCATGCCCTGTGTTCTCCATAGCCCACCGCCCCGCTCCCGAGGAGCTCCTGCATGCAGCGTTTCCGCTTTCCGATCGTCATCATCGACGAGGACTACCGCGCCGAGAACACCTCGGGCCTGGGCATCCGCGCCCTGGCCGATGCCATCCAGAAGGAAGGCTTCGAGGTGCTGGGCGTCACCGCCTACGGTGACCTGAGCAGCTTCGCGCAGCAGCAGAGCCGCGCCTCGGCCTTCATCCTGAGCATCGACGACGAAGAGTTCACCCCCGGCCCCGAACTGGACCCGGCGGTGCTGAACCTGCGCAAGTTCATCGAGGAGATCCGCTTCAAGAACAGCGACATCCCGATCTACCTGTACGGCGAGACGCGCACCAGCCAGCACATCCCCAACGACATCCTGCGCGAACTGCACGGCTTCATCCACATGTTCGAGGACACGCCCGAGTTCGTGGCCCGGCACATCATCCGCGAGGCCAGGAGCTACCTCGACGGCGTGGCCCCGCCGTTCTTCAAGGCGCTGATGGGCTACGCGCAAGACGGCAGCTACAGCTGGCATTGCCCCGGCCATTCGGGCGGCGTGGCGTTCTTGAAGAGCCCGGTCGGGCAGATGTTCCACCAGTTCTTCGGCGAGAACATGCTGCGTGCCGACGTCTGCAACGCGGTGGAAGAGCTGGGCCAGTTGCTGGACCACACCGGCCCGGTGGCCGCCAGCGAGAAGAACGCGGCGCGCATCTTCAACGCCGACCATTGCTTCTTCGTCACCAACGGCACCAGCACCAGCAACAAGATGGTGTGGCACCACACCGTGGCGCCGGACGACGTGGTGGTGGTCGACCGCAACTGCCACAAGAGCATCCTGCACAGCATCATCATGACCGGCGCGGTGCCGGTGTTCATGACGCCCACGCGCAACCACTACGGCATCATCGGCCCGATCCCGCTGAGCGAATTCACCCGCGAGGCCATCGAGCGCAAGATCGCCAACAACCCGCTGCTCGCAGGGGTCGACCCCAAGACCGTGCGCCCGCGCATCATGACGCTGACGCAGAGCACCTACGACGGTGTGCTCTACAACACCGAGACCGTCAAGGGCATGGTCGACGGCTACATCGACAACCTGCATTTCGACGAGGCCTGGCTGCCGCACGCGGCCTTCCACGCGTTCTACGGCAGCTTCCACGCGATGGGCAAAAGGCGGGTGCGGCCCAAGCAGGCGGTGGTGTACGCCACCCAGTCGACCCACAAGATGCTGGCGGGCCTCAGCCAGGCCAGTCAGGTGCTGGTGCAGGACAGCCAGACCGTGCCGCTGGACCGCAACCTCTTCAACGAGGCCTACCTGATGCACACCAGCACCAGCCCGCAGTACGCCATCATCGCCAGCTGCGACGTGGCAGCGGCGATGATGGAGCCGCCGGGCGGCCGGGCGTTGGTGGAAGAGAGCCTGACCGAGGCGCTTGACTTCCGCCGCGCGATGCGCAAGGTCGACAAGGAGTTCGGCAAAGACTGGTGGTTCAAGGTCTGGGGCCCCGACAAACTGGTCGACGAAGGCCTGGGCAAGGCCGAAGGCTGGGTGCTGAAGGCCAAGGACAAGTGGCACGGCTTCGGCAACCTGGCGCCGGGCTTCAACCTGCTCGACCCGATCAAGAGCACCATCATCACGCCCGGCATGGACATGGCGGGCAAGTTCGCCAAGACCGGCATCCCGGCGGGCATCGTCACCAAGTTCCTGGCCGAGCATGGCGTGGTGGTGGAGAAGACGGGCCTCTACTCGTTCTTCATCATGTTCACCATCGGCATCACCAAGGGCCGCTGGAACACGCTGCTGACTGCGCTGCAGCAGTTCAAGGACGACTACGACCGCAACGCGCCGATGTGGCGCATCCTGCCGGAGTTCATCCAGGCCCATCCGCAGTACGAGAAGATGGGGCTGAAGGACCTGTGCCACGCCATGCACGAGGCTTATGCAGAGGGCGACATCGCCCGGCTCACCACCGAGATGTACCTGTCTGACCTGCAGCCGGCGATGAAGCCGAGCGACGCCTTTGCCCACATCGCCCGGCGCCTGACCGAGCGGGTCGACATCGACGAACTGGAAGGCCGCATCACCACCGCGCTGCTCACGCCGTATCCGCCCGGCATTCCGCTGCTGATCCCGGGTGAACGCTTCAACCGCAAGATCGTGCAATACCTGAAGTTCACCCGGTCCTTCAACGCCCGTTTCCCCGGTTTTGCCACCGACGTGCACGGCCTGGTGGAAGACCAGGGCGGCGCCGAAGCCCGCTACTACGTGGACTGCGTGCGGCAGTAGCCCCGCCTCGGCAGGCGCCGGCAGGCGCACATGAGAAAGGGCCGCATGCGCGGCCCTTGTTGCGGGTGCGCCGGCGGCGCTGTCAGCTGCTGGCGGCCGGCGCAGCCGCCGGGGCCACCACCGCCGGAGCCACCACCGCCGGTGCAGGCGCAGCGGCCGGTGCGGTCACGGCTGCCGGTGACGCATGCTGCGCAGCCGGCTTGGTGCTGGCGCTCATCGGCAGCAGCGGCACGATCAGCAGCGCCACGATGTTGATGATCTTGATCAGCGGGTTCACCGCCGGGCCGGCGGTGTCCTTGTAGGGGTCGCCCACGGTGTCGCCGGTCACCGCCGCCTTGTGCGCGTCGCCGCCCTTCTTGTGCAGCACGCCGGAGCTGTCGGTGAAGCCTTCCTCGATCAGCTTCTTGGCGTTGTCCCAGGCGCCGCCGCCGGTGCACATCGAGATGGCCACGAACAGACCGGTGACGATGGCGCCCATCAGCAGCCCACCCAGCGCCTCCGGCCCCAGCAGCATGCCCACGGCCACCGGTGCCACCACCGGCAGCAGGCTGGGCACGATCATCTCCTTGATGGCCGCCGTGGTGAGCATGTCCACCGCTGCGCTGTAGTCGGGCTTGCGCAAGCCGGCCATGATCTGGCCGTCCTTGAACTGCTTGCGCACCTCCACCACCACCGCGCCGGCTGCGCGGCCCACCGCCTCCATCGCCATGGCGGCGAACAGGAAGGGGATCAGGCCGCCGATGAACAGGCCGACGATCACCATGTGGTTGGACAGGTCGAACGCCACCTGCATGCCGCGCGCTTCCAGCGCATGGGTGTAGTCGGCAAACAGCACCAGCGCGGCCAGGCCGGCCGAGCCGATGGCATAGCCCTTGGTCACTGCCTTGGTGGTGTTGCCCACCGCGTCCAGCGGGTCGGTCACCGCACGCACGCTGGCGGGCAGTTCGGCCATCTCGGCAATGCCGCCGGCGTTGTCGGTGATCGGGCCGTAGGCGTCCAGTGCCACCACGATGCCGGCCATGCTGAGCATGGCCGTGGCGGCGATGGCGATGCCGTACAGCCCGCCCAGCTGGAAGGCCACCATGATGGCCGCGCAGACGAACAGCACCGGCCAGGCCGTGCTGCGCATGCTGACGCCCAGGCCGGCGATCACGTTGGTGCCGTGGCCGGTGGTGCTGGCCTGCGCCACGTGCTTGACCGGGCTGTACTGTGTGCCGGTGTAGAACTCGGTGATCCACACCAGCGCGGCGGTGAGCACCAGGCCCACCGCACAGGCGCCGATCAGGCGCAGCTGGGTGCCGGCACCCAGCGCGTCGTCGGGCATCACCGCCATCGTCACGCCGATGAAGGCGATGAACGACAGCGCGCCGGCGACGATCAGGCCCTTGTAGAGCGCCGGCATCACGTTCTTCATGCCCGGGCTGGCCTTGACGAAGCTGCAGCCGATGATGCTGGCGATGATCGACACGCCGCCCAGCAGCAGCGGGTACACCACGGCGGCCATCGGCGCGGCGGCCACCATCACTGCGCCCAGCGCCATGGTGGCGATCAGCGTGACGGCGTAGGTCTCGAACAGGTCGGCGGCCATGCCGGCGCAATCGCCCACGTTGTCACCCACGTTGTCGGCGATCACTGCAGGGTTGCGCGGGTCGTCCTCGGGGATGCCGGCTTCCACCTTGCCCACCAGGTCGGCGCCGACGTCGGCGCCCTTGGTGAAGATGCCACCGCCCAGCCGCGCGAAGATCGAGATCAGGCTGGCGCCGAAGGCCAGGCCCAGCAGCGGCTTGAGCACCGAAGACAGGCTCTGGTCGGTCGCCAACTTGCCGTTGTCGGTGAGGAACAGGAAGAAGAGGCCGACGCCCAGCAGGCCCATGCCCACCACCAGCATGCCGGTGATGGCGCCGCCCTTGAAGGCGACATCGAGCGCCGGGCCGATGCCCCTGGTGGCGGCCTGCGCGGTGCGCACATTGGCCTTCACCGACACATTCATGCCGATGAAGCCGCAGGCGCCCGACAGCACCGCGCCCAGCACGAAGCCGGCGGCGGTGGTGAGGTCGAGGAAGACGCCGATCGCCAGGGCCAGCACCACGCCGACGATGGCGATGGTCTTGTACTGCCGCGCCAGATACGCGGCGGCGCCCTGCTGGATGGCGTCCGCGATCTCCTGCATCCGGGCGTTGCCGGCGTCCTGCGAGAGGATCCAGCTGCGCTGGATGAAGCCATAAATCACTGCGGCAAGGCCGCAGCCCAGCGCGATGTAGATCGCCATGTTGGTCGATATCAAGGTATCTCCTTCCTCGGTCAGACTCAGTGGAACAACACGCCCGCTGGGGTGTTGTGTCGGGCCAGCCCAGCGGTGGGCAGCCCGGAGCGGGTCGCCAAACCAATGTAAGCGGCCATGGCCCCAGCGGTGACAGTGTTTTCCTGCGGACCGTCAAAGGCCGGTGAATGCGTTGCGCCAGGGCTGCGTCAGGGCGCGGCAAGCGCGGTTCGTAGAATGCATCAGGACCCGTTTGTCTTTCAACCCGAGCCCCTCCATGAGCCTGCACAACGTGACCCCCGGCGCCAACGCGCCCCAGGAATTCAACGTGATCATCGAGATCCCGATGAATGCCGACCCGATCAAGTACGAGGTGGACCACGAGACCGGCGCCCTGTTCGTCGACCGTTTCATGAGCACCGCCATGCACTACCCGTGCAACTACGGCTACATCCCCAACACCTTGTCGGGCGACGGCGACCCGGTCGACGTGCTGGTGATCACACCGGTGCCGCTGATCCCGGGCGTGGTCGTCACCTGCCGCGCGCTGGGCATGATGGAGATGGAAGACGAGGCCGGCATCGACAACAAGCTGCTGGCCGTGCCCATCGACAGGGTGCTGTCGATCTACAGCCAGTGGCACAAGCCTGAAGACCTGAACCCGCTGCGGCTGAAGACCATCCAGCACTTCTTCGAGCACTACAAGGACCTGGAGCCCGGCAAGTGGGTGAAGGTGACCGGCTGGACCGGCGCCGAAGCTGCCCGCAAGGAGATCATTGACGGCATCGCCAACTTCGCGGCCACCAAGGCCAAGGGCTGAGAGCCTGAGAGTCTTTCGTTCACGCCCGCTCCTCACGCCAAAGTGCCCCCGCTCGTCGTTGCACATGCTCGCCCAAGCCCCGGCTAAGGCTGCGCGTTGCGCCTAGATCGGGTGCCCTTTGACGCGCT
>JBBRVT010000215.1:0-7754 GCA_038246615.1 Burkholderiales bacterium | reverse complement strand
GCTGCATAGTTGCCGCTCACGAGCGACGACTCCCTGCTGTTTAGAGCCGACGTTGGTATCCGATTCGTCGCCCAGGACCTGTCGGTCGCCAGTGCACCTTGACTGGATCTGAGAGCGCCCGGGAATGACAGGTTGTGGCCGATAACGACCTGTAGCTCGCCGCTGCCGAAGGTCAGTTCAGGAACCCAACGCAGACTTTCGCAGCGGCTCAGCGTTGACGCCAGCGGCTGGGAATCTTGGCGGCTCGAGCGAGCCGGAGCGCAGACACGCGGACCCCTGTTTGCCCCACTTTTGCCCCACTGGAACAAAAAAACACCTGGCGTCTCCGCCAAGTGCTTGATTTATTTACATATTTTGGTGGGCGGTGCAGGGCTTGAACCTGCGACCCCTGCCGTGTGAAGGCAGTGCTCTACCGCTGAGCTAACCGCCCGGCAATCTTGCGGACTCTGCCGGTTGGCATTGATGGTCGATCAACGACAAGCCGACGATTCTGCCACAGCTTTTCAGGCCGCCAGCCCGCGCCATACCGTCTTGCCGCCGCTGGCCTTGTCCAGGTCGGCCAGCACCGCCTCGTGGGCGGCGATGTCTTCGGCATCCGGCATGACCACCCGCAGGTCGAAGGCCGACAGGTCGCCCAGCGGCACGTTCAGGGCCTGGCCAGGGCGGGCCGCGTCGGCATGGATCACCAGCGAGTCCTGCCCGCGCGTCAGGCGGATGTACACCTCGGCCAGCAGGCCCGCGTCGAGCAGCGCACCGTGGAAGGTGCGGTGGGCGTTGTCCACCTCCAGCCGCTTGCACAGCGCGTCCAGACTGTTGGCCTTGCCGGGGAACATCTCGCGCGCCATCAGCAGCGTGTCGGTCACCTTGGCGGCCACGGTGTGGAAGGGTTGGCGGCCCAGGCGCTTGAGCTCGGCGTTGAGAAAGCCCACGTCGAAGGCGGCGTTGTGGATCACCACGTCGGCGCCCGCCAGGAAGCCCAGGATGTCGTCGGCCACCTCGGTGAACTTCGGCTTGTCGGCCAGGAAGGCGTCGGTCAGGCCGTGCACCTTGATGGCTTCTTCATGGCCCTTGCGCTCGGGGTTCAGGTAGACATGGCGGGTCTCGCCGGTCAGGCGCCGGTTCAGCATCTCGATGCAGCCGATCTCGACGATGCGGTCGCCGCTCTCGGGGTTCAGGCCGGTGGTTTCGGTGTCGAGGAAGATCTGTCGCATCGCTTGTCTCCAGGGTCAGCGCAGCTGCGGCGCCTGCCGCCCGGCCCACAGCCACAGCGCGGCGCCGGCGGCCACCATCGGCACGCACAGCCACTGGCCCATGGTCAGGCCCAGCGCCAGCGGGCCCATGAAGCTGTCGGGCTCGCGGAAGTATTCGGCAACAAAGCGCAGCACGCCATAGCCCACCAGGAAGGCGCCCGACACCTGGCCGGTGGCGCGCGGCCGGCGCGCATACAGCCACAGCAGCACGAACAGCAGCAGCCCCTCCAGCAGGAACTGGTAGATCTGTGAGGGGTGGCGCGGCACGGCACTGGCCGACTGCGGAAACACCATCGCCCAGGGCAGGCCGGGGTCGGCCGGGCGGCCCCACAGCTCGCCGTTGATGAAGTTGCCGATGCGCCCGCTGGCCAGGCCGGTGGGCACGCACGGGGCGATCAGGTCGGTCACGTCGAGCCAGCGGCGGCCGCGGCTGCGTGCGAAAAACACCATCGCGATGATCACCCCCAGCATGCCGCCGTGGAACGACATGCCGCCCTTCCAAACCATCAGGATCTCCAGCGGGTTGGCCAGGTACTGGCCGGGCTTGTAGAACAACGCATAGCCGATGCGCCCGCCCAGCACCACGCCCAGCACGCCCCAGAACAGCAGGTCTTCGACGTCGCGCCGGCTCCAGCCGGCGTTGGCGTATTGCGGCTGCCTGGCACGCGCCGCCGCCAGCAGCATGAACAGGCCAAAGGCGACCAGGTAGGTGAGGCCGTACCAGTGGATCTGCACCGGGCCCAGGGCCACGGCCACCGGGTCGAACTGGGGATGCACGAGCATCGTGGGGGTGTCCTGTCTGTCTGTCGGTCAGTCGGTCAGTCGGTCAGTCGGTCGGTCGGTCGGTCAGGCACCGGGCGCAGCGGGTACCGGCGCGACGCCCGGGATTGTCGCTGCCCCGGGCTGCCTGGCAGCAGCTTCGGCCTGCACATGCGCGACGAAACGCTGCACCACCGGCGCGCCGGCGCCCGGCCAGACCAGGCTGGTCTGGCACTGCAGCGCGGCGTCGGCCACTGCCCGGTACACCACGCCCGGGCGCTGCAGCCGGGTGACGGCCTCGGGCACCCAGGCCAGGCCCATGCCGGCCGACACCAGGTTGACGATGGTCTGCATCTGGATGGCCTCCTGCGCGATCTGCGGCGTGGCGCCCTGGGCGCGGTAGGCGGCCAGCACCGCGTCGTACAAGGACGGCGCGATCTGCCGCGGAAAGATCACCAGCGACTCGGCGGCCACCTCGGCCAGCCGCAGCAGCGGCCGCGCCGCAGCGGGGTGGCTGGCCGGCAGGGCCATCACCAGCGGCTCGGTCAGCGCGGCCCAGGCGCCGAAGCCCGGCGGCACCGCGCCGGGCGCATGCAGAACGAAACCGGCGTCGATCTCGTCGGCGTCGAAGGCGGCCAGCTGCACGTCCAGCGTGGCCTCACGCAGTTGCAGCGCCACGTCGGGGTGGGCCTGGCGGAAGCTGCGCAGCCATTCGGGCAAGGGCCCGTAGGCCACGCTGGAGACGAAGGCCAGCCGCAGCTGCCCGGCCAGGCCCGCCGCAGCCGCTTGCGCCACCTGCGGCAGCGCCTCGGCGGCTGCCAGCAGGCGGCGCACCGCCGGCAGCAGCGCCTGCCCGGCGGGGGTCAGCGCCACGCTGCGCCGGGTGCGGGCAAACAGCGGCACGCCCAGGTTGCGCTCCAGCCCCTGGATGGCCTGGGTCAACGGCGGCTGGGTCATGTGCAGGCGCACCGCAGCGCGGCCGAAGTGCAGTTCTTCGGCCAGCGTGACGAACTGGCGCCACAGCCGCAACTCGGTCATTGATACGCTCCACACACAGTTTGCAGGCTCACAAATCGATTGGACACCGATTGTGCGGGCCGATTAACCTGCCAGCTTTCGTCGATCCAGCCCCGAACCCGCCACCAGGAGACACCATGGCCATCAACCGCCGCAGCATGAACATCACCGAAGGCGTGGCCCGCGCGCCCAACCGCAGCATGTACTACGGCATGGGCTACACCGAGGGCGACTTCGGCAAGCCGATGATCGGCGTGGCCAACGGCCACAGCACCATCACGCCCTGCAACAGCGGCCTGCAGCGCCTGGCCGACGCGGCGGTGGTGGGCCTGAAGGCCGCCGGCGCCAACCCGCAGACCTTCGGCACGCCCACCATTTCAGACGGCATGGCGATGGGCACCGAGGGCATGAAGTACAGCCTGGTCTCGCGTGAGGTGATTTCCGATTGTGTGGAAACCTGCGTCGGCGGTCAGTGGATGGACGGCGTGCTGGTGATCGGCGGCTGCGACAAGAACATGCCCGGCGGCATGATGGGCATGCTGCGCGCCAACGTGCCGGCCATCTATGTCTACGGCGGCACTATCCTGCCGGGCAGGTACAAGGGCCAGGATCTGAATATCGTCAGCGTGTTCGAGGCGGTCGGCCAGTTCTCGGCCGGCAACATGTCGGAAGAAGACTTCCGCCAGATCGAGCGCCGCGCCATCCCCGGCAGCGGCAGCTGCGGCGGCATGTACACCGCCAACACCATGAGCTCGGCCTTCGAGGCGCTGGGCCTCAGCCTGCCCTATGCCAGCACCATGGCCAATGTCGGGGACGAGATCGTCGGCATGGTGGGGCGCGCCGCGCAGGTGCTGGTCGAGGCGGTGAAGGCCGACCTGAAGCCGCGCGACATCGTCACCAAGGAATCCATCGAGAACACCGTGGCGGTGATCATGGCCATCGGCGGCAGCTCCAACGCGGTGCTGCACTTCCTGGCCATCGCCCATGCGGCCGAGGTGCCCTGGACCATCGACGACTTCGAGCGTGTGCGCCGCAAGACCCCGGTGCTGTGCGATTTGAAGCCCAGCGGCCAGCACCTGGCCATCGACCTGCACCATGCCGGCGGCATTCCCGCCGTGATGAAAGAGCTGCTGAAGGCCGGCCTGCTGCACGGTGACTGCATGACCATCACCGGCAAGACGGTGGCTGAGAACCTGGCCGACGTGCCCGACCTGTCGCCCGACCAGAAGGTGATCCGCCCGGTCAGCAACCCGGTCTACGCCGAGGGCCACCTGGCCATCCTGAAGGGCAACCTGTCGCCCGAGGGCTGCGTGGCCAAGATCACCGGCCTGAAGAACCCGGTGATCACCGGCCCGGCGCGGGTGTTCGACGACGAGCAATCGGCGCTGGCCGCCATCATGGCCAGGCAGATCGTTGCCGGCGACGTGATGGTGCTGCGCTACCTGGGCCCCAAGGGCGGCCCGGGCATGCCGGAGATGCTGGCGCCCACCGGCGCGCTGATCGGCCAGGGCCTGGGCGAGAGCGTGGGCCTGATCACCGACGGGCGCTTTTCAGGCGGCACCTGGGGCATGGTGGTGGGCCACGTGGCACCCGAGGCGGCCGAGGGCGGCAACATCGCGCTGATCCAGGAAGGCGATGCGATCACCATCGACGCACACCGGCTGCTGCTGCAGCTGGATGTGGACGACGTAGAACTGGCGCGCCGCCGTGCGCTGTGGACCAAGCCGGCGCCGCGCTACACCCGTGGCGTGCTGGCGAAGTTTGCCCACCACGCCAGCAGCGCCAGCACGGGCGCGGTGCTCGACAAGTTCTGACCCACCGCCGCAGCAGAAGGGCGTCAGTTGTCGCTGCGGTTCGGCCGCTCGGGCTTGGCCGGCCGGCCGGCCGATGGCGGGCGCATGCCCAGTGATTCGAACTGCGCCTCGCGGCGGCGGGCGGCTCGGGCGTCTTCGCGCGCCATTGCCCGGCGCTGGGTGATGCCCAATGAATCAGCCAGCTTCCACCACACCGCCGCCAGCGCAAACGGCGACAGCACCAGCCACCACGACCAGCCCGCCGCAAAGCCCAGGCCCAGCAGCTTCAGGCCGACCAGCACCACGCCAACCACCACCAGCCACATGCTTTGGTCCCCTTGCACGGCCCGGGGTTGCAGCGGGGGCTGTCAACCGTGGCGGGCTAAAATCTATTGAAGACACTGTAGTCCAGCCGATCGTGGCTGTGGCGCCTGAAAGGACCGCATGAAGATTTCCGTTGCGCTGGCCGCTGCTTCCCTGGCCACCCTGATCTGCGGCCCGGCCGTGGCCAGCATGGAACTGGCCCAGAAGAAGAGCTGCATGGCCTGCCATGCCACCGCCAAGAAGCTGGTCGGCCCGTCCTACAAGGACGTGGCTGCCAAATACGCCGGCCAGAAGGACGCCGTGGCCCAGCTGGCCGAGCGCATCCAGAAAGGCAGCATACCCGGCAAGGGCAACTGGGGCGCCATCCCGATGCCGGCCAACCCGCAGGTCAGCGCCGACGAGGCGAAACAGCTCTCGGCCTGGGTGCTGAGCGTCAAGTGAGCTGCGGGCCATCTCGCTGCCAAGCCCGCCCTGAGCGGGCTTTTTTCCGCCTGTCCGCCGCAGCGGTGGGGTATCGTGCGCAACGATGCAGGACCAGCAGCGTTGCGTGATCGACATCGAGGCCTCGGGCTTCGGCCGGCACAGCTATCCGATCGAGATCGGCTATGTGCGCGAGGACGGCCAGGCCTGGTGCAGCCTGGTGCGCCCGGCGGCCGACTGGCAGCACTGGGACGAAAAGGCCGAGCGGGTGCATGGCATCGCCCGCCCGATGCTGCTGCAGCACGGCCGCCCCGTGGCCGACGTGGCCCGCCGGCTGAACGCCGACCTGGCCGGCCGCACCGTCTACTGCGATGGCTGGGCCCATGACTACGCCTGGCTGGGCGTGCTGTTCGAGGAGGCCGGCCTGGTGCCGCGCTTCAAGCTGGAATCGGTGAACCGCCTGCTGGACGAGGCCAGCCTGGCCCGGCTCGATGCCGAGCGCCTGCGCGCCTTCGCCGAGCTGGGCATCGGCCGGCACCGCGCCAGCAGCGATGCGCGGGCCTTGCAGTGGGCGCTGGAGCAGCTGGCTGCCTGAGCGCCGCAGCGGACAGCAGGGCGCTGCCGGCTGCCTGGTATGCAGCGGCCCCATGCACGAAGTGCCCGTTTTGCGGAACTGGTCCACCAGGCCGAAAGCGGTCAGGCCGTGCACATCACGCGCTGAGTTTGGGCAGTGGCGGCTGGTGTCAGAAGCCGACTGCCTGCGCCTGAGCGGTCGCAGAGCTGGCCTGCGAAAGACCCATGAGGAAACGCCGGGCAGCTCCCAAGTTTCCTCATTCCCACTCAAGGGGCCTGACGCGCAGCGGCAGGTCTGGGGGCGCTCTCGGGCTCTCAGTGGTTGTCGCCCAGCTGGTCCAGGATCGCCGGGTTCTCCAGCGTGCTGGTGTCCTGGGTGATGGCCTCGCCCTTGGCCAGGCTGCGCAGCAGGCGGCGCATGATCTTGCCGCTGCGGGTCTTGGGCAGGTTGTCGCCGAAGCGGATGTCCTTGGGCTTGGCGATCGGGCCGATCTCCTTGCCCACCCAATCACGCAATTGCTTGGCGATGGCCTTGGCCTCGTCGCCTGAAGGGCGCGGGCGCTTGAGCACCACGAAGGCGCAGATCGCCTCGCCGGTGGTGTCGTCGGGCCGGCCCACCACGGCAGCCTCGGCCACCAGCTCGGTGCAGCTGACCAGGGCGCTCTCGATCTCCATCGTGCCCATGCGGTGGCCGCTGACGTTCAGCACGTCGTCGATGCGGCCGGTGATGGTGAAGTAGCCGGTCTTGGCGTCGCGGATGGCGCCGTCGCCGGCCAGGTAATAGCCCTTCAGCTCGGGCGGGTAGTAGCTCTTCTTGAAGCGCTCGGGGTCGCCCCAGATGGTGCGGATCATGCTGGGCCAGGGCTTCTTGACCACCAGGATGCCGCCCTGGCCGTCGGGCACGTCATTGCCGCTCTCGTCGACGATGGCCGCAGTGATGCCCGGGAAGGGCAGCGTGCATGAGCCCGGCACCAGCGGTGTGGCGCCCGGCAGCGGGGTGATCATGTGGCCGCCGGTCTCCGTCTGCCAGAAGGTGTCGACGACCGGGCAGCGGCCGCCACCCACATGCAGGTGGTACCACTCCCAGGCGGCCGGGTTGATCGGCTCGCCGACGCTGCCCAGGATGCGCAGGCTGCTCAGGTCGTAGCTCTTGGGGTGCACCTTGTCGTTCGCCTCGGCCAGCTTGATCAGGCTGCGGATGGCGGTGGGCGCGGTGTAGAAGATGGTGACCTTGTGGTCCTGGATCATCTTCCAGAAGCGGCCGGCATCCGGGTAGGTGGGAACACCCTCGAACACGATCTCGGTGCCACCCAGGGCCAGGGGCCCGTAGGTGATGTAGGTGTGGCCGGTCACCCAACCGATGTCGGCGGTGCACCAGAACACGTCGTCTGGCCGCAGGTCGAAGGTCAGCTTGGTGGTCAGCGCGGCATGCAGCAGGTAGCCGCCGGTGCTGTGCTGCACACCCTTGGGCTTGCCGGTGGATCCGCTGGTGTACAGCAGGAACAGCGGGTGCTCGGCATCCACCCATTCCGGCTCGCAGGTGGTGGGCTGGCTGTCGACCAGGTCGGCCATCCACTGGTCGCGCCCGGCCACCATGTCGATCGCCGCGCCGCTGCGC
>JBBRVT010000214.1:0-7758 GCA_038246615.1 Burkholderiales bacterium | reverse complement strand
TCACCCTGCCCGGCCGCCTGGCCGAGGCCCGCGCCGACTGGCCGGTGCTGTTTGCCGACCTGAGCCAGGTGCCCGAAGCGGTGGTGGTGGACGTGGTGCGCAGTTACATGGGCGACCTGCTGGGCCAGTTCAGCGTCACCCGCACCGCCTGGCAGCCACCGGCAGCGCAGCAGATGGCGCTGGTGCTGGTGCGCCTGGTGCAAGGCACGGGCGACCTGGTCCAGTCGGTGTTTCCGGCGGCGGTGGCGGCACCTGCCAGGCCCTGACCCGGGTCTGCGCCGGGGGCAGCCGAGCAGCCGGACTGCCGGGCTGCCGGGCTGCCGGGCTGCCGGGCAGGCGGGCAGCCGGCAGCGCTGGCTACCAGGCCAGCACCGGCTGCTTCGGCCCCAGCTTGAAGCCCCGCTGGACGCCAGGCGCCACCACGGCGGCGTCGATCTTGCGCAGGCGCGGGAAGGCCTTGAACAAGCCATCCACCGCCAGCCGCTTCAGCGCCAGCGGCTGTCCGCACTGGTAGGTGAAGGTGGCGTCCAGGTCGGCATGGCCGTCGGCGGCCTTCGCTGTGCCGGCCGGCGTGCTGGGCGCTGAACCCCGCGCCAGCAAGGCGGGCTCGATGGCGCTGGAGGCCAGCGTCACCTCCAGCAGACGGCAGGCGGCGGCGGCATCGGGTTGCAGCAAGGCGCCAGCGTCATGCAGGCGCTGCGCCATGGCCCGCACCCTGGCGCGTTCGGCGTCGTTGCGCGGGCCACGCTCGAAGCCCAGCAGGTTGTCCAGCGGGCTGTCCAGCGTGATGGTCAGCGCGTCGCGCTCCAGCGCCACCTGCAGGCTGGCCACGCCGTGCTGGTGCGCGGCCTGGTTTTGCGCCAGTGCCGGCGTGGTGGTGCCCAGCGCCACCAGCGCCACCGGCGCCATTAGCGCCACCGGCGCCATTACCGCCACCGGCGCCATGAAGGCCATCAGCGCCTTGAGCGCCTTGAGCGCTATCGGCGGCCTCAGCGCCGCTGCCATTTGGTGCTGCATGCAGACCTCCTCGGGGTTGGATCAATCGTGGTGGTGGTGCGCCGGCGGTGTGCGCGCGGCAATGTCGGCCGGCACGCAATCGCTGCAACTGCCGTAGAGCGTGAGCTCATGCCGGTCCACCTGGAAGCCGACCGGTGCCATGTGGGCCAGATCGCCCGCCAGGTCACCGGGGCAGTGGTGCACGTCGAACACCCGCAGGCAGTGGGTGCACTGGAAATGGTGGTGGTGCGCCTGGCGCGCCGGCTCGTAGCGCGCGCTGTCGCCGGGCAACGTCACCAGCTGGATCTCGCCGGCCTCCACCAGCAGCTTGAGGTTGCGGTAGACGGTGGCCAGGCCCAGGCCTGCCACGTCGGCCTGCGAGGCGGCCAGCACCTCTTGCGGCGACAGCGGGCGCCGGGCTGCGTCGATGGCGGCGCGGATCGCGCTGCGCTGGCGGGTCGATCGTTCCATGGGGCGGCGGGCCTCGGTGTGCAACAGGCCTGCATGCTACGATATTGAGAACGCAATTTCATCAACACAGGCACAACGTGTCACTTTCATCAGCCCCGGTCACGCCTGCGGCGCCGGCCCTCGTGGAAGGGCAAGGGCATGGGCATGGCCATCAACACGGGCATGGGCATGACCACGGCGCCCACGCTGCCGCAGCCCGCAGCCGGCCGGCCTGGCTGCCACCCAGCCTGTTGATGTCTGGCGTGGGCGCGCGGCTGCTGGGTGTGGCGGCCCTGCTGGTGCTGTTGTGGGCAGCGGTGGCCTGGGCGCTGGGCGAGCCGGCATGATTACGCTGGATGATGTCACCCTGTGCCACCGCGACCGCCCTGCGGTGCACCACCTTAGCGGCCAGTTCGCCGCCGGCAGCCTGACGGCCGTCGTCGGCCCCAACGGCGCCGGCAAGAGCACGCTGCTGGCCGGGCTGATGGGCCGCATCAGGCCCAGCACCGGCCGCATCAGCCTGGATGACGGCCTGGGTGACGGGCTGGGTGACGGGCTGGGCGCCGGCCTGGGTCACGGCCCGGGCGCCGGTCGGGCCGGCCACATCGCCTACCTGCCGCAGCAGGCCGACATCGACCGCAGCTTTCCGGTGAGCGTGCTCGACCTGGTGATGCTGGGCCACTGGAGCCGGCTGGGCGCCTGGCGCGCCGGTGGCGCCGCGCACCGCGCCCAGGCGCTGGCCGCGCTGGACGCGGTGGGCCTGGCCGGCCTGCAGCAGCGCGCCATCGGCGAGCTGTCGGCCGGCCAGTTCCAGCGCGTGCTGTTCGCCCGCCTGCTGCTGCAGGACGCGCCGGTGCTGCTGCTGGACGAGCCCTTCAGCGCCATCGACGAGCGCACCACCGCCGACCTGCTGGCGCTGCTGCACCGCTGGCATGGCGAGGGCCGCACCGTGGTGGCGGTGCTGCACGACCTGGCCCAGGTGCGGGCGCACTTTCCGCGCACGCTGCTGCTGGCGCGCGAGCCCATCGCCTGGGGGCCCACCGCCGAGGTGCTGCAGCCTTTGAACCTGCAGCGTGCGCGGCTGCAGGCCGCGCACTGGGAGGCGCAGGCGCCCTGGTGCGAGGTGCCGATGCGGGTGGCGGCATGAGCGGGGGCATCAGCGCCGGCATGTGCGGCTGCATGCCGGCCGCCAGGCCGCCCCAAGGGCCGAATGCGCGGCCTGGGGGACTGCCCGCCGGCCCCAGGGCGCACCCGTGACTTTGCCCGCCATGCTGCATGCCGCCCTGGTGCAGCCGTTCATCGAATTCGGCTTCATGCGCCGGGCGCTGGTGGCCTGCCTGGCGCTGGGCCTGAGTTGCGGCCCGGTCGGCACGCTGCTGGTGCTGCGCCGCATGAGCCTGGCCGGCGACGCCATGGCGCATGCGCTGCTGCCCGGCGCGGCGGTGGCCTTCCTGCTGGTGGGCCTGAGCCTGCCGGCGATGAGCCTGGGCGCCTTCGTCGCCGCGCTGGCGGTGGCCGCAGCCGCCGGCGGCGTGGCCCGCTTCACCGCCCAGCGGGAAGACGCCAGCCTGGCCGGCTTCTACCTGATCGCGCTGGCCGCCGGGGTGATGCTGATCTCGCTGCGCGGCAACAGCGTCGACCTGATGCGGGTGCTGTTCGGCAGCATCCTGGCGGTCGACGATGCCGCGCTGCTGCTGGTGGCCGGCGTGGCCAGCGCCAGCCTGGTGGTGCTGGCGCTGGTCTGGCGGCCGCTGCTGGTGGAATGCTTCGACCCCGGCTTCCTGCGTGCGGTGGGCGGGCATGGCGCGCTGCACCACCAGCTGTTCCTGGTGCTGCTGGTGGCCAACCTGGTGGCCGGCTTCCAGGCGCTTGGCACGCTGATGGCCGTGGGCCTGCTGATGCTGCCGGCGATCGCCGCGCGCTGCTGGGCCCACAGCGTGGCGCGGCTGTCGGCCATCGCCTGTGCCATCGCTGCTGCCTGCGGCTATGGCGGGCTGCTGCTGTCCTACCACTTCGGCCTGCCGTCGGGCCCGGCCATCGTGCTGCTGGCCGGCGCGGTGTATCTGGTGTCGCTGTGCGTGGGCACGCGCGACAGCCTGCGGGCCCGCTACCTCACCCCGCAGCGCCACCGCAGTGCATGAGCCACGCCCGTAACGCCTTCGGCGCTCCCGCTCCAGCGGGCGCCGCCAGCGGCCCGGCAGAGCCGGTTCCGCCGCGTCCGCTTGCAGGCATCGCGGCAAGCCGGCGCCGGGCGCTTGCGCTGTTCGTCGCCTGTGCAGTGCCCAGCCTGGTGGCAGCCCAAAATCCGGCGCAAACCCCAGCCCAAACCCCGGCCCAGGCCCCAGCCCAAACCGCGCCGCTGAAGGTGGTGGCCAGTTTCAGCCTGCTGGCCGACATGGTGGCGGTGGTGGGCGGCGACGCGGTGGCGGTGCACGCGCTGGTGGGCCCCGACGCCGACGCCCATGCCTTCACCCCGGCGCCGGCCGACGCCAGCCGCCTGGCGCAGGCCGGGCTCATCGTCGTCAACGGCCTGGGCTTCGAGGGCTGGATCGACCGGCTGGTGCGGGCGTCGGGCAGCAAGGCGCCGGTGCTGGTGGCCAGCCAGGGCATCGCGGTACGGCGCATCGGCAAGGTGGTCGACCCGCATGCCTGGCAGAGCCTGGTGGCAGCGCAGCGCTACACCGAGAACATCCGCGCTGCGCTGGTGGCCATCTTGGGGCCGACCCGGCCGGCACAGGCGGGCGCCATCAACGCCCGCGCCGCCGCCTACACCCAGGCGCTGGCGGCGCTGGACGCCAGCGTGCGCAGCCGGCTGGCCGCCGTCCCGCCTGACCAGCGCAAGCTGGTCACCTCGCACGACGCCTTCGGCTACATGGCCGACGCCTGGGACCTGGACTTGCGCGCCGCCCAGGGCTGGAGCACCGCCGGCGAGGTGTCGGCCGCCGACGTGGCGCGGCTGATCCGCCAGCTGAAGGCGCAGCGGGTGCGCGCGCTGTTCGTCGAGAACATCAGCGACCCGCGGCTGATGGAGCGCATCGCCCGAGAGGCCGGCGCCACCGTGGGCGGCACCTTGTACAGCGACGCGCTGTCGCCGCCCGGTACCCGTGCCGACACCTACCTGAAGCTGATGGCGCACAACGCCGAGACGCTGCTGGCGGCAATGCAGCCGGGGCGCTGAGCGATCTGGATTTGACGCGGCTTGCCCGTTTTGGCGGCAAGCCTCTTGACAGCCAGCGCTGGCGCGGCCCGCCGCCCGGCCCGACCCGCTTGCCCACAGGCTTGTGCACAGTATCGGTGGACAACCCGATGCGCCGCTGGCCAATGCCGCCCGGGCCGACAACGCAGAATGCGGCCCATGCTGCTGCCCCGCCGACTCGCCCTGCACCATGGCGCCGCCCTGGGCCTGGTGCTTGCGACCATGGCCGGCTGCGGCGGCCTGCAGGCGCCGGCCGCCAAGCTGACCGCCACCGCCACCGCCACTGCCACCGCCACCGCCACCGCCACCGCCCCAGCCCCAGCCCCAACCCCATCCGACCTGCGCGCCGGCCCCGGCCAGGCGCTGCTGCTGGGCGAGGTGCATGACAACGCCGCCCAGCATGCGCTGCGCCGTGACCTGCTGGCCGCGCTGCTGGCCCGGGGCGACCGGCCGGCGCTGCTGCTGGAGCCGTTCGACCGGGAGCGCCAGGCAGCGCTGGACGCCGCCAGCCAGCCGGGCGCCGACCGCTCGGCGCTCTCACCGGATGCCGGGCTGGACGCCCGGCTGAATGCCCGGCTGGACGCGCAGGTCGACGCGGTGGTGCAGGCCGGCGGCGCCGGCCCCGGCTGGCACTGGCCGTTCTACAAGCCCTACATCCGGCTGGCACTGGCGCACGGCCTGCCGATCGTGGCGGCCAATGTGTCGCGCGCCGAGGCACGCGTGGTGATGCAGCAGGGCCTGGCCGCCACCGGTTGGCAGGCGGCGGTGCCGGCGGACATCGCCCGCCGCCAGGCCGAGATCATCGCCGCCAGCCACTGCGGACAACTGGACGCCGCTGCCTCTGCCCGCATGGCCCTGGCCCAGGTGGCGCGCGACCAGTTCATGGCCCGCCTGGTGGCGCTGCATGCAGGGCGCGGCGTGGTGCTGCTGGCCGGCAACGGCCATGTGCGCGCCGACATCGGCGTGCCGCGCTGGCTGTCGCCCGGCCTGCGCGCACGCACCCGGGCGGTGGGTGCGCTGGAGGCTGGCGGTGCGGCGCATGACAACCACGCAGAAGACGCCAGCACCTACGACAGCGTGCTGCGCACCGTAGCCCAGCCGCGGGCCGACCCATGCGCCGGTATGCAGATGCCGCCCCGGCGTTGAACGCGCCGAACCCCGCCACGCCATCCACCCAGCGAGCCCGCCATGCGCCCGTGCCAGACTTTGCCGCAAGCTGCCAGCCTGGCGATCGTGGTCCTCGGCCTGGTCGGCGGCTGCGCCAGCGCACCGCCGGCGCCCTTGGCCACAGCTGCCGCCGCCACGGTGCGCAGCCCCGCGGCCACCACGCTGCACGCGCTGTTCGACGCGGCCTGGGAAAGCAACATGCGCCGCAACCCTGGCTGGGCCACTTACGTCGGTGACAACCGTTACGGCGACAAGCTGGACGACGCCTCGCCTGCGGCCGAGGCGGCCGGCTTTGCCGAGCTTCGGCGACAGCTGCGTGCAGCGCAGGCGATCGACCGGCAGGCCTTGAACGCCACCGACGGCGCCTCGCTGGACCTGTTCAAGTACGGCATCGAGGAAGGTCTGGCCTTTGAGCCACTGCTCGGCTTCCGCCGCATGAGCCTGGGTGCCCAGGGCGGCTTCCACACCGACCTGCCCTGGCTGCTGCAGGCCAGCCCCGCCGCCACCGTGGCACAGGCCGAGCAGGTGCTGGCGCGGCTGGCAGCCTATCCGCACCGGGTGGACCAGGAACTGGTGCGCCTGCAGGAGGGCCTGGCGCTGGGCTGGGTCGGCGCGCGGCCGGTGCTCGACCGGGTGATCGCCACGCTGGACGTGCAGCTGCGCCAGCCCGGCACCACGGTGGACAAGAGCCCGTTCTACGAGCCTTTTACAAGGCTGGGCAGCGCCATTGCGGCGGCCGAGCAGGCGGCGCTGCAGGCGCGCGCGCGCACGCTGATCGACGGCCAGGTGCTGCCGGCAGTGCGCCGCCTGCGCGACTTCGTCGCCGGCCCCTATGCCGCCGCGGCGCCGGCCGCCGGCAACCTGAGCCTGTACCCGGGCGGCCCCGCGGTGTATGCCGCACTGGTGCGCAGCAACACCACCACCGACCTGACGCCGCAGCAGGTGCATGCCATCGGCCTGCGCGAGGTGGAGCGCCTGCGCGCAAGGATCACCCAGGTGATGCGCGACATGGCCTGGACGGGCGACTTCGACAGCTTCGTCCGGCATCTCAACACCGACCCCAAGTATTTCTACACCAGCCCCGAGGCCCTGCTGGCGGGCTACCGCGACATCGGCAAGCGCCTGGACGCCGAGATGCCGACGCTGTTTGCCGAGTTGCCGCGTGCGCCCTGGGGCGTGCGCGCCATGCCGGCGCACATGGGCGCCGACGCCGCCGAGTCCTACGACGGCCCCGACTTCGGCGGCAGCCGCCCCGGCTGGTTCAACGCCAACGCGCTGGCCTACAAGACCAGGCCGATCTGGAGCATGGAAACCCTGGTGGCGCACGAGGCCGTGCCCGGCCACCACATGCAGGTTGCCCGCGCCAGCGAATTGGGCGGTCTGCCGCGCTTTCGCCGCTCGGCCGGGTATGTGGCCTACAGCGAGGGCTGGGCGTTGTATGCCGAGACCCTGGGCTTCGACCTGGGCCTGTACAAAGACCCGCCCAGCCGCTTCGGCCACCTTCAATGGCAGATGGTGCGTGCGGTGCGCCTGGTGGTGGACACCGGCCTGCATGACCTGGGCTGGAGCCGCCAGCAGGCGATCGACTACATGCTGGCGCAAAGCGGCGAGAGCCGCGGCTTGGTCGAAAGCGAGATCGACCGCTACACCAGCTGGCCCGGCCAGGCGCTGGGCTATTACATCGGCCAGCTGAAGATCGTCGAACTGCGCGACCGAGCCCGCGCCGCGCTGGGGGAGCGTTTCGACATCCGCCGCTTCCACATGGCCGTGCTGGACCAGGGCGCCGTGCCGCTGGGGGTGCTGGAACAACAGGTCGACGCCTGGGTGCAGACGCAGCGGCGCCAGCCCTGAGAGCCTCAGAGCATTTCGTTCATGCCCGCTCACCACGCCAAAGTGCCCCCGCTCGTCGTTGCAAATGCTCGCCATATCCCGGGCTATGGCTGCGCTTT
>JBBRVT010000213.1:0-7807 GCA_038246615.1 Burkholderiales bacterium | reverse complement strand
TGCCGTCAGCGCCGGCAGTGCCGGCAGCGCCAGGGCGGCGGCCAGGGCCTGGCGGCGCGGCAGGCCGACCTGGCTCATGCCGCCGCTGCCTGGGTGTAGTCGATGCTGACGCGGCGTGCACCCAGCACATGCTGCCGCAGCACGCGCTGGATGTCGGCCACCCGCACCGCCTGCAGCCGCGTGATGCGGGCATCGGCTTCGCGCGCGTCGCCCAGCAGCAGCGCGGCACTGCCGATGGCCTGGGCCTGGCCCTGCGGCGTCTGCCGGCGCAGCAGCGCGGCGGTGAGCACCTGGGTGCGCACCTTGTCGATCTCGTCGAAACCCACCTTGCCGCGCGCCAGCAGGCTGATCTGCGCCAGCAGCGCGTCTTCGAGCTTGCGCAAGTTCTGGCCGCTGGCGGCAATCGCATAGGCGGCCAGCATGCCGCCGTCGGCATACTGCTCGGCCGCAAAGCCGGCGGCTTGCGCCGTCTGCGCGGTGTAGACCAGGGCCTGGTTCAGGCGCGAGGATTCGCCCGAGGCCAGCAGCGCCTGGGCCATCTCCAGCGCCAGCGCGTCGGGGTGCGACGCCGCCACGCCCTTCCACACCAGCGCCACTGCCGGCAGCGGCACGTTGGGCGCCTGCAATGCAACCCGCAGATCGGCCGCACGCGCCGGCTCACGCTCGGTCACGCGGGGAATGGCCGTGGCCGGGCTGCGCAACGGGCCGAAGTGGCGGTCCACCCAGGTGTCGAGCTGCGGCGGGTCGAAGTCGCCGACCACGATCAGCACCGCGTTGTCGGGCCGGTAGTAAGTGGCGTGGAACCGGCGCACGTCGTCCAGCGTGGCAGCGTTGAGGTCGGCCTCGCTGCCGATCACCGGGCGGCGGTAGGGGTGGCGCTCGAAGCCGTACTGCGGCAGCGCGTTGAACAGCCGGCCGTAAGGGTCGGCCAGCACGTGCTGGCGCAGTTCTTCGATCACCACCTTGCGCTCGCTGTCGAAGTTGGCCTGGTCCACCTGCAGGTTGGCCAGGCGCTCGGCCTCGGCCCACAGCAGCCGCTCCAGGTGGTTGCCCGGCACCTCGCTCAGGTAGGCCGTCATGTCCTCGGCGGTGAAGGCGTTGTTCTGGCCGCCCACGTCTTCGGTCAGGCGGTCGAACATCTCGCTGGGCATGTGCCTGGTGCTCTTGAACATCAGGTGCTCGAACAAGTGCGCAAAACCCGAGCGGCCCGCCGGGTCGTCCTTGCCGCCCACCCGGTACCACACCTGCACGCTCACCGTGCCGCCGGCCATCGGCAGGCTGATCACCTGCAGGCCGTTGGCCAGGCGGCGCTGGCGCAGCGCCATGGGTGCCAGCGTGATGGCGGCCGTGCCGGTGGGCGCGGTGCGTGCGGTGCGTGCGGTGGGCACGGTAGGCGCAGTAGCCGTTGCCGCCCAGGCGGGCAGGCCCGCCGTGGCCAGCAGGGCCAGCGATTGGCGGCGGTTGGGCAGCAGGGGCATGGGCATGGGCCTCAGCGGTGACAGGCCGGGATCATCGCCGATCGCCGGGTTGCACTGCACCGGGCGTGAACAGGTCGGGCTGCTGCGGCAGCGGCCAGCCGGGCAGCTGGTCCAGCGTGGTGATGCCCTGCAGCGCAGCGCGCCAGAACTGCGAGAACGACCGGCAAGGCTGCGCCGGCTCGGGCACGAACAGCGGCGCCGGCCGGCGCCAGGCAGCTGGCCAGGCGGCGGGCAGCTCAGGGTGGTCGGTGGTGCGCACGCCGGCCGCACGCTGCAGCAGCTGTTGCAGCTGTGCCGCATCGGCCCACACCTGGTGCTGGCTGACGGCCGCCAGGCGTGGCGCGACAAACGCCCAACGCTTGCGCGACCAGGCCCAACGCACGAAGTGATCGGCCGGCCACACGCCCAGGCGCAGGGTGGCGGTGTCGGCCGGGTCGGGCTCGGCCAGCGCCCAGGGGTGCACCAGCAGCACCTGCCGGCCGGCCAGCGCATCGGCCAGCGTCGCGTCGGGCGGGGGTGCGTCCAGCCCCTGCGGCGGTGCGTGGCACAGCGCCGGCTCGGGCACGCCTGCGCCAGCCGGCAGTGGCGTGGCCGGCGGCAGTGGTTGACGGCCGTGGGCCCAGGCGTCCAGGCGCTCGTAGCTGCAGTCGACCACGCTGCCGGGGCTGTGCCAGCCACCGAACCCGGCACCGGCGTAGCGGGCCACGTTCTCGGCGTTGAACAGGTAGGGCTTGTGGCTGGCGGTGCCGGCGACCCACTGCCAGGACAGGTGGTTGCTGGCCCGGTCGCCATCGATCAGGTGGGCCAGCAGCCAGTCGGCACCGGCACGCCAGTGCACGCCGCGCACGTGCACCACATAGCTGGCCAGCCACATGCGGGCATGGTTGTGCAGCCAGCCGCTGGCGTAGAGGGTGCGCACCGCCATGTCGACCACCGGAACGCCGCTGCGGGCCTGGCGGATGTCGTCGGGCAGCGCTGGCAGGTAGGCCGCGTCTGGCTGCGGGCCGGCGTGCAGCGATTGCAGGATGCCCTCGCCCCGGTGCCTGGCCAGGTGGTGGAAGAAGGCGCGCCAGCCCAGCTCCATCACCAGCTTGTGCTGCGGCTGCAAGGCATGGCGCCGCGCCACCGCCGCAGCCACGTCGGTCAGACCGACGATGCCGTGCGTGAGGTAGGGCGACAGCCGCGTGACCGCACCGCCCAGGTGGTTGCGGCTGCGGGCGTAGGCGGCAGGGTCGATCGCGGCGATGCGCTGCCGCGCAGCGGCCAGGCTGGGCTCGAAGAGGTCGCTCATTTTGTCCGTCAGGCGTCGAGCGCACCGGCGCGGATGGCATCGGCCCGCGCGCCGATGGCGCTGCGCGCGTCGGCCGACAACCGCGCCAGGTTCTTCACCTGCAGCGCCATGCGCGGGTTGCGCGCCAGTGTGTCGGCATGGCGGCCGAGGAAGTCCCAGTACAGCGTGGTGAACGGGCAGGCCCGCTCGCCGCTGGACTGGGCCGGGTCGAAGCGGCAGCCGGTGCAGTGGTTGCCCATGCGCTGGATGTACTTGCCGCTGGCCGCATAGGGCTTGCTGGCCATCAGGCCGATGCCGGCGGGCAGGCCGGCGGCCGGGCCGCCATCGGCAAACAGCGCCATGCCCAGGGTGTTGGGCAGCTCGACCCATTCCACCGCGTCCACGTACACAGCCAGGTACCAGGCATGCACCTGCTGCGGCTGCACGCCCAGCAGCAGCGCGTACAGGCCGGTGACCATCAGGCGCTGGATGTGGTGGGCATAACCGTGCTGCAGGGTCTGGCCGATGGCGTCGCGCAGGCAGGCCATTGGCGTGTCGCCGGTCCAGTAGAAGCCGGGCAGTGGCTGCTGCGCGTCCAGCGCGTTGCGGCTGGCGTAGCCGGGCATCTGCGTCCAGTAGATGCCGCGCACGTACTCGCGCCAGCCCAGAATCTGGCGGATGAAGCCCTCCACCGCCGGCAGCGGTGCCTGGCCCGCACGGTACGCGGCCTCGGCGGCGGCCACCACCTCGCGCGGGTTCAGCAGCTTGCAGTTCAGCGCGGCCGACAGGTGGGCGTGGTACAGCCAGGGCTCGCCGGCCCACATCGCGTCTTGCCACTGGCCGAAGTGCGGCAGGCGGTGGGCGATGAAGTCGGCCAGCGCGGCCAGTGCCTGCGCCCGGGTGACCGGCCAGCCGAAGGGTGCGGCCTGCCCCGGGTGGCCGGCAAAGCGTTGCTGCACCAGGTCGATCACGCCCTGGGTGATGGCGTCGGGCGGCACCCGCAGCGGCGGCGGCACCGCGCCGGGGCCGGCCTTGCCGAAGGCCGCGCGGTTGTCGGCGTCGAAGTTCCAGGCGCCGCCGCAGGGCTGGTCGCCGTCCGGCCCTGGGTCCATCAGCACGCCGTGGCGCTGACGCATGGCCCGGTAGAAGTACGCCAGCCGCAGTTGCTTGCGGCCGCTGGCATGGGCGGCGAATTCACGCACGGTGCTGAAGAAGTGGCGGTCGTCGCGCACATCCAGCGCCAGGCCGTGCCGCTGCGCCGCGCCGCGCAGGGTCTGCAGCACGCGCCAGTCGCCGGGCGCAGTCAGTACCAGCGCCTGCGGCTGGTGCAGCGTGATGGCGCGCGCCAGCTCGCCGGACAGCGTGCCGGTGTTGGCGGCATCATCGAGCAGGCTGTAGACCAGCGGCAGGCCTTCGGTGCGCAGCGCGGCGGCAAAGTGGCGCATGGCCGCGAGGAACAGCACGGTGCGCTGCTTTGCCGACCACACATGGGTGGATTCTTCGGCCACCTCGGCCATCCACACCAGGTCTTGTGCGGGGTCGAAGCCGTCGAAGGCGGCGGCCTGGCGGTCGAGCTGGTCGCCCAGCACGAGGATGAGGTGGCGCACCGGCACGGCGGCTCAGCGGCTCAGCGCGCAGTGGACGGCGTGGTGGCGGGCGCCGTGGGCGGCCTGGTGGGCCGCTGACGGCAGGCGGTGCTGCAGTACTTCACCTCGGCCCAGTTCTTCGCCCAGGCGCGGCGCCAGGTCATGGGCCGGCCACAGGCGACACAGGGCTTGCTGGGCAGGGCCTGCTTGTTGCCGCGAAAGGAAGGGCTGCTCGACACGGCACCATTGTGGCCGGCCGCCCGCGCTGCCGCACCGCGCCGACCGCCCCATGACAAATGCGGGACAGGCCGCCGCCGTGTCGGAGCCGGTGCTGCTGCCGGGCAGCCGGCTCAGCGCGGCGCCAGTTCGCGTGCCAGGAAGGACTCCACCTTCTGCCAGAAATCGACCGTGTTCTCGGGGTTGCCGAAGCCGTGGCCCTCATCTGCATACACATGCCAGCTGAGGCCGGTGTAGTCGGCGGGCAAGGCAGCCTTGAAGCGCGTGCCGTGGGTGATCGGCACGCGCCGGTCGACGCCGCCGACGGCCATCAGCAGCGGGCGCTTGAGCCGCCCGGCCTGCCGCAGCGGCGAGGTGGCCACCAGCTGGGCGGCGTCTTGCACCGGGTCGCCGATCAGGCTGGGCATGCCGTGCTGGCGCCAGCGCTCAGGCAGGTCGCTGTAGTTCAAGTCGTACATCAGGCCGATGTCGGTGACCGCCATCCAGGCCACGCCGCAGCGCCACAGCCTGTCGTCCCGGATCAGGCCCATCAGTGCGGCGTAGCCGCCGTAGCTGCCGCCGGCGATGCAGGCACGCCCGGCGTCGGCGTCGCCACGGGCGACCGCCCAGGCCAGGGCGTCGGCGATGTCGTCCTGCGACTTCAGGCCCCACTGCTTCCAGCCGGCGGTGAACAGGGTGTTGCCATAGCCGGTGCTGCCGCGGAACTCGGGCTCCAGCACCAGGTAGCCGCGCGAGGCCAGGAACTGCGATTCGGGCTCCCACTGCCAGTGGCCGCCGCGCACATGCGGGCCGCCATGCACCAGCACCACCGTGGGCCAGGGCCCCTTGCCTGCCGGGCGGGTGACATGCAGCGGGATCTGCAGGCCGTCGCGGGCGGCAAAGTGCGTGAAGTCGCGCGCCGCCATGCGCTGCGGGTCGATCTGCGGTTGCGCTCGGCCGACGGGCTCCAGCCGGTCGGCCGCGCGGTCATAGAGCCAGTACACGGCGGGCTGGCGGTCTGAATACGAGGTCACCAGCATCCACCGGCTGCAGCCGCACTCGGCCACGTCGACCAGGTTGACCAGCCCGGGCAGGCCGGCGTCGATGCGCTTCTGCACCGCCTGCATGTCGGGAGCCAGCCAGGCGGTGGCCCAGGCGTCGCCGAGGTAGCGCACGCCGAGCAGCGACCGATCGCGGCCGTCGAAGATCAGGTCGCCGGTGAAGTCGAAGCCCTCCACCCGCACCAGTGGCTCGGCCTCGCGGCGGCGCGTGGCGGGGTCGACGCGGAACAGCGCCGAGGCGCCGACGGCATTGCGATCACCGGCCTCGGCATACAGCGCGCCGTCGTCGCCCACGCGCAGGTCGCCGAGGTTGTCGGCCCCAGGCGTGTACAACGCACCCCGGTCGATCAGCACCCAGTCGCCGGCCTGCCGGACGCGCCACCAGGCTTCGCGCTGCCCGCCTTGCCGGGTGGTCAACGCCACCGGCTGGCCGGCAGCGTCGGCCCACCAGTCCCACGCCTGCCCGACCCAGCCAGTGTCCACCAGCCGGGTGCGGCCGGTGCGGGTGTCCAGGCGCAGCAGCGTGGTGCCCACCGGGTTGCGGCGCGAAGCGTCGAAGTCGGTGCGCGACAGCATCACGTCGGCCGAGCCGTCGCGCAGCGTACGCTGCAGCCAGTGGTTAGGGGTGAGCTCGGGTACCCGGGCCGAGGTGACGGCATCGGTCAGCAGGTTCCACTCGCGCCGCACCAGCATGCGCAGGTCACGGCCGTCGCGGCCCACCGCATACAGGCCGCCGTGGCGCCGGTCGGCCACTGCCAGGCCCTCGTCGGTGACGTCGAACACCAGCCGGTCGTCGTTGACCCAGGCCACATCGCCGATGTCGGTATCGACAAAGCCGGCCACGATGACCGGTTGGCGCGGCGGGTCGACATTCAGCACTGCCAGCTGCACCCGGCCCTTGGGCCCGGCCACATGCAACGCCAGGTGCTTGCCCGAGGGCGACAGCCTGGGGTTGGCCATCACTGGAGGTCGGAAGAAGTCGGCCACCGGCACCGGGCCCGGCGTTGCAGCGACAGGCTTGTCCGGTTGCGCCACCACGCTGGCGGTCGACACCGACAGGCCTGCCAGCCAAACCAGACACACCGCCATGCGGCCGACACACACCTTCACCATGACACCCCCTTCGCACCGGCATCCGGGGCCGACGATCTGCCGAGAGCATAGCAATCGCCCCGCGACAGCCTGCCGACAACCCGATGTCGGCAGGGGTCGGGCAGCATGCCGGCCGCACACGAGCCCGCTGCCGACGGCCAGCGCGGCGAGCAGGGCCAGCACATCGGCGCCCAGCCCGCACCCCGCCATGCACCGAGCCCGGCCAACTGGGCGCGCCGCCGGCTGCCGCTGCCCGACCTGGACTTCCAGCGCCGAAGCGTTCAGGCCGCCCGCAGGCCGCCGGCAGCCGGCTTCTTCGGCTGGCGGAGATTCCACCAGGGCAGCGCCTGGGTGAGCGACAGCACCTCGCCACCACGCAACGGTGCGTAGCCGGGAAGGGCCTGCAGCACCTGCGCCCAGGCGTCGCTCTCCAGCGCGGCGCGCAGCTTCAGCACCGACGGGTGGTCCAGCGCGTCTTTGAGGCAGACCAGGAAATAGTCTTCGTCGATCAGCGGCACGAAGCCCAGGCCGAAGGCCCGCGCTGCCGCCTCGGTGCCCGGGCCGGCGTCGGCCGCGCCACCGGCCAGGGCGGCGGCCACGGCCATGTGGCTGTCCTCGGGCGGGCTGGACCAGCCGGGAACGTCCTCGGGCGACAGCCCCTGCTCGGCCAGCAGGTGGTCCAGCAGCAGCCGCGTGCCCGAGCCGCTCTGCCGATTGAGGAAACGTGGCGCCGACCCGCCCTGCGGCACCAGATCGGCCAGGCTGTGCAGCCCCAGCGGGTTGCCAGCCTGCACCATCAGGCCCTGGGTGCGGCGCACGCAGCCGATCAGCTTGTGCCGGTCGGGCTTGAGCAGCGGCTTCATCGCGGCGGCGAACTGGCGTGAGCCGCCGGGCAGTGCCGGCACATGGAAGCCCGCCACCCGGCAGCGGCCCTGCCCCAGCGCGGCCAGCGCGTCCACGCTACCGGCAAAGCGCAGGTCGATGTGCAGGCCATGCGACTGGTTGGCCAGGTCGCGCAGCATCGGCAGCGCCAGGTCATGGCTGGCAAAGACGGTGAGCACATGCTGGCTGCCGTCCAGCGCGTCGGCCAGCACCCGCTCGAGT
>JBBRVT010000212.1:0-7857 GCA_038246615.1 Burkholderiales bacterium | reverse complement strand
TGGCGCGCTCGCGGTCCATGTCCACGGTGTTGCGGTCGACCGCGTCCTGGCTGTGGCGGGCAAACAGCAGGCCGGGCTCTTCGCGCAACCTGACGACGGCGGGGTCGTGCCCGGCATGGGTGGTGGCCAGCGCCAGCGCCGAGCTGCCCGGTGCTGCGCTGCCCGGTGACGTGGTGCCGGTGGCCTGGCGCAGTGCCTTGGCAAAGTCCATCTCGCGGGCCTGGTAGCCCGGCGTGTCCGCATTGGCGATGTTGCTGGCGATCAGGCGCTGGCGTTCAGCCCGCAGCACCAGGGCCTGGGACTGAAAGTCGAGAGCTTGGGTGAGTCGGTTCTGCATGCACGGCCCCTGGTGAAGGCTGGCGCAACGGCCAGCCGTTCTGTCCGGGCCGATTGTCGGCAGCCGGGGCGCCGACATGCGCGGGAACAGCGGGCGCATCGCCGGGCAATTCCGGCCAACGCACGGCCGCCCCTGGCCGCAACATCGCGGTGTGATCCCCTGCCCGCCACGCCATTCCCTGCCACGCCAGCACCTGCCACGCCAGTCCTTGCCACGCCAACGACGTACGGCGCTGGCTGCCCCGGCGCTGTGGGCCGCGCTGTCGGCCGCGCTGTGGATGCAGGCCGGCGTCGCGGCCGCGCCCACCGCCACGGCAGGCGCTGAAACGCCGCTGAGCGAGGCTGTGCGTGCCGACGTGCAGCGCATGGCGCATGACGCCGCCCTGGTGCTGTGGGGCAGCCAGCGGCAGGCGCCGCGGGTGGAGGTGGTGGTGGGCCAGTTGCCCGCGCACCTGAAACTGGCGCCCTGTACCCAGGTGCTGCCCTACCTGCCGACGGGGGTGCGGCCACTGGGCCGCAGCCGGCTGGGGCTGCGCTGTGTGCAGGGGCCGTCGCGCTGGAATGTCTCCCTGCCGATCACCGTGCGCCTGTGGGCACCGTCCCTGGTGGCCACCAGCGCACTGCCGGCCGGCACCTTGCTGGAGGCCCGGCATCTGGTCACCGCCGAGGTCGACCTGGCCGAGCGCCCCGACCCGGCCATCGGCACCGCGTCACAGGCGATCGGGCGTACGCTGCAGCGCAACCTGAGCCCGGGCGACGCACTGCGGCTGGCCGATCTGAAAGCGCGCCAGATGTTCAACACCGGCGACACGGTGCGCATCGTCGGCATCGGCAGCGGCTATGCCGTCAGCAGCGAGGGCCAGGCCATGGGCCCGGGCCTGGAGGGCCAGGCGGCGCGCGTGCGCACCGACAGCGGCCGCATCATCACCGGCACTGCCACCGGCGAGCGGCGGGTGGAGGTGGCGCTTTGAACCGGCTCCGCGCCGGGTGGACCCCCCCTGAACAAGGGGACACGACCAAATTCGATGCGGAGGCCCTAAAGTCCGTTCTGGCCTTGCCGATACCCCATACATGTCTCAGGGCCGGGTACACAGGCCCACTCTGCTGGAGTCCATCATGAAGATCGGTCATCTCGAAAACAACGCGGCCACCCCGGCCGTCAATGAACGCAAACCCGGAGCGGCGGCAACGCCGGCTGCGGCGGCGGCGGGCAACAGCGTGGAGGCCAGCGCCAAGGTGGCGCTGTCACCCACGGTGGCGCAGCTGGCCGCCAGCAGCACCGAGGGCGTGTTCGACACCGCGAAGGTGCAGCGCATCTCCGAGGCCATCCGCGACGGCAAGTTCACCGTCAACGCCGACGCCATCGCCGACAAGCTCATCGCCAACGCCCAGGAATTGCTGGGCGCGGTGGGCAAGCGCTGAGCCCTGCCCCCATGGCGCGCCTGCAGCCCATGGATGTCGACGTGCGCCTGGACCCGGCCCCGCTGAGCGACAGCCAGGCCATCGACCTGGAGCCGCTGGTGGCCCTTGTCGAGCAGCGCCTGGGCGCACTGGCCGATGCGCTGCGCGAGCGCGACGTGCAGGCCATCGAGCTGCAGGCCCAGGAGCTGCACCGGGCCCTGGCCCATGCGGTGGAAAGCTTCATGCGGGCCGCCCGCAACGGTGGTGTGCCCGAGGCGATGCGCCTGCGTCTGGCCCATGCCAGCGCCCAGCTGGCGCGCCAGCGCGAGGCGCTGTCGCGCGCCACCGCAGCACTCGACCGTGCCATCGACGTGCTGATGCCTGGCGCTGCACCAGCCGGCCGGGTCTACACCGCCAGTGGCCTGAGCGCGCCGCTGCGCGGCGGCACCAACCTCAACGCCTGAGACACTGACCGCTTGCGTGCCGGCGTCAGTGCACCTGGCCCGGCGCCGGGGGCGCCTCACGCCCCGCAGTGAACAGGCTGCCCACGTCCACCGGGTCGAAGCGGTAGAACGCCCCGCAGAAGTCGCAACCCACCTCGGCCTCGCCGCGCTCGGCGATCAGCGACTGCACCTCCTCGGCGCCCAGACCAAGCAGCATCTGGCCCACCCGCTCGCGTGAGCAGCGGCAGGCGAAGCGCGGTGTGCGCGGGTCGAAGACGCGCAGCGTCTCTTCCCAGAACAGGCGGTGCATCAGGGTCTCGGGCGGCAGCGCCAGCAGTTCGTCGGCGGTGAGCGTGCCGGCGAGCAGGGCAATCCGGTTGTAGTCCTCGCTGCGGCCGATCTGGTCTTCATCGGCGCTGATGAGCACCTCGCCCGCCAGGTTGGCGCCGCCGGCCATCGGCAGCCGCTGGATCAGCAGGCCGGCGGCCACCTCGTCATTGGCGGCCAGCACCAGGCGGGTGTCGAGCTGTTCACTCTGCAGCATGTAGTGCTCCAGCACCTCGCTGAGTTGCTGCAGCGGCTCGCGCCGGTCGCCGTACAGCGGCACCACACCCTGGTAGGGCTGCTGGCCGGGCTGGCGCCCCTGCGGGTCGAGCGTGATGGCGCAGCGGCCCTGGCCGTGCACATTCAGCAACGCCTCCAGCCGGGCAGCGGCAGGCACGTCGCCCACCACCTTGGCGGTGACACGGAAGCTCAGGTCGGCCTGGGCCTCGGCCACCGCCAGGCGCACCGGGCCGTCGCCATGCATCTGCAGCACCAGCGCGCCGTTGAACTTCAGGCTGCCCTGCATCAGCACGCTGGCTGCGGCCATCTCGCCCAGCAGCGCGCGCACCGGTGCGGCAAAGGCATGGCCGCCGTCGCTGGCACTGGTGCGGCGGGCCAGCACGTCGCGCCAGCTGTCTTCCAGGCGCACCAGCATGCCGCGCACCGGCAGGCCTTCGAAGAGAAATGTGCTGAGCTGGTCCATGGGCGGGCTGGTCAGGCGATGCGCTTGCGCTGCTTGGCGTGGCGCTGCTGCTGGTGCACATAGTGCGCGGCGCTGGCCTGCAGGCCGGCGATCTGCGCTGCGCTCAGCTCGCGCACCACCTTGGCGGGCCGGCCGACGATCAGCACGCCGTCGGGGAATTCCTTGCCCTCGGTGACCAGCGAGCCGGCGCCCACCAGGCAGTTGCGGCCGATCTTCGCGCCATTGAGCAGGATGCTCTGGATGCCCACCAGGCTGCCGTCGCCGATGGTGCAGCCGTGCAGCATCACCTGGTGGCCGATGGTCACGTTGGCGCCGATGGTCAGCGGCATGCCGTGGTCGGTGTGCAGCACGCTGCCGTCCTGCACATTGCTGTTGGCACCCACGCTGATGCGGTCGTTGTCGCCGCGCAGCACCGCGCCGTACCAGACGCTGGCGTGTTCGCCCAAGGTGACACGGCCGACCACCTCGGCGCTGTCGGCCACCCAGGCGCTGGGGTCGATTTGGGGCACGTCGTCTTCGAGCTGGTAGATGGCCATGGGCAGCAGTCTGGGTGGAAGGGGCTGGAGCCTATGATTCTAGGGATGCCACCGCCCGCCCCGCTCCGCCCCGCCGCGCTGGCCGTGCTGCAGCATGCCGACCCGGCCACCAAGGCCGCCGAAGCGCGCGCGCTGTGGGCAGCGCTGCAGGCCGGCGGGTTGTGCATCGACCCGGCACAGGTGCTGGCCGCGCCCCCCGGCCTGCCCGGCCGCCCGGCGCTGCCCCGGCTGGTACCGGCCGCCCAGGTGGCCACCCGCTCGCCGTTCACGCCTGCGGGCCGGGCGGCGTTGCTGCACGCCATCTGCCACATCGAGTTCAACGCCATCAATCTGGCGCTGGACGCGGTGTGGCGCTTTGCCGGCATGCCGGAAGCCTATTACCGCGATTGGCTGCAAGTGGCCGCCGAGGAGGCGCTGCACTTCTCGCTGCTGCGTGAACACCTGGCGACGCTGGGTCATGACTACGGCGACTTCGACGCCCATGACGGCCTGTGGCGCATGACCGAGGCCACCTCGGCCGACATCGTCGCCCGCATGGCCCTGGTGCCGCGCACGCTGGAAGCGCGCGGCCTGGACGCGACGCCGCCGATGCAGGACAAGCTGAAGCGCGCCGGCGACCTGCGCGCGGTGGCGATCCTCGACATCATCCTGCGCGACGAGATCGGCCATGTCGCCATCGGCAACCATTGGTATGCCTGGCTGTGCCGGCGCGACGGGCTGGACGCCGAAGCGCTGTACCCGCAGCTGGTGGCGCGTTACATGGCACCGCGGCTGCGGCCGCCGTTCAACCTGGCGGCGCGGCGGGCGGCGGGGTTCAGCGAGGCGGAATTGCGCGGGCTGGGCTGAGCAGGCCATCTGGGAACCGGCGCAGCCAGGCCTTGCGCACCAGGTGAGGCAACAGCAAACTGAGCGGCATGCGCAGCCAGTGCGAGCGCAGATACAGCACCCAGCGCGCAAGACCGGTCAGACCCTGGTCACAGCCGGGATGGTTGGGCCGAAGCGCCAGCACCAGCAGCGCCTGCATGGCGTAGCGTGGCAGCCAGGCGGGGGTGATGGCCCGGGCCGCTGCCTGATGGGCCAGTGGCACGATCGGCTCGAACAATCGCTCGGCATGGTGCAAGGCGTGGTGCAACGGCCTTGTCAGGCCCAGGGCATGGGCACGCGCGAACAACGTGGGCCAGAAGTCGGATTCGGTGCGCTCGAAGTGCCGCAGAAGATCTTGCAGGTCCAACAGGTCGCGCAGGCCGCTGTCGAACTCTCCCTCGGCAAACAAGTGCACCGCACTGTGCAGCACCATGTCCACCGGCTGCAGCATCCAGAAGCGGCCGTCCTCACTGACCGGGCGTGCAGCGGCCAGCAACTGCTGCCCATCGACCTGGAAGGCCGAGGTGGGCGGTGCGATGGTGTGGTGCACGTCCACTGTCGACCCGCGCTTGACGTGGGTGAGAGGCGGAATCTCGTGCATCCACTGCCGGTAGTAGCGCTGGAGGTAGGCATCTTGGTCGGTCGAGATCCAACCACCGGCCATCAGCGCCGACTCCACCGGCGCCAGCGCCGCCTGCGGCACCAGGATGTCGATGTCACCGAATAGCCGGCCGCGCGCTGGCGGCAGGCTGGCACACAGGTAGGCCGCGCCCTTCAGCAGCACACAGCGGTGGCCGGCCTGCGCCAGCGCAGCGGACAAGCGTTCTGCCTCCAGGCGCATGCCCTGGGCCACCTGCTCGCAGACCTTCAGCGCCGAATGCAGGTGGGCGGGCAAGCCCACACCGGGCGGGCCATCTGCGCCCGGCACGGCTGGAGTCTGGTCGATTGCGGCCAACGCAGTGATCGCGAGGCGACCCTGCAGTCGCGCGCGACGCGCCTGGGACAGCAACAGCTCCCAGTCGCCAGGCGCAGAAGGCCAGCGGTCGCCAGTGCGGCCCAGCAGTTGGGCCAGCCGGTCAGGGTCGGTCATGGCGTAACAACCAGGGTCTGGGCCAACGGGTCCGCAGTCGACGCGAGCCGGCCCGCAGGCAGCAATTCACCGCCCGCCAGGCAATCAAAGCTGGCCACCGCCTCGGGCAGACTGCTGTAGCGGAAGTCAAAGCAACCAGCACCCTCGACCATGTCGGCCAGCATGTGGAAACCGGCTTCAGCTTGCACTGCGATGTTGAAAGCATTGCGCGCCAGCTCAACCAAGGTGTCTGCGCGTGGCCGCCGCGCCAGCAGTGTGCTGGCGCCTGCCTGGAAGCGTGGAAACACCACCCAGCGCGTCTTTGCCGCTTCGTCCATTCGGGCCACATGGGCGTCCGGCACCTTCATGTGGGCCACGCTGCCCTTGGCCGTGCCCTGGGTGACACGGCTGATTTCTGCATGCGGCGCAAAACCACGGATCACATCGATCGAGGCATTCTTCAAGCCCACCGGCCGGCACAGCGGCCAGATGCGGCCATCGCTGACCGACACCAGGGCCAATTCATCCGACAGCAATCGCCAGCCCGACAGCGCCAGCGCGGCGCACAGCGTGCTCTTGCCAGAGCCAGGTGGTGCGGGCATCAGCAGTGCACCACCGCCGCGCTCGAGCACAGCCGCATGCAGGATCAGGTACTGGTGTGCATGGGTTGAGATGCACCAGTTCATGGCCCATTCCAGCAGCGGATAGGCATGGCCTGCAGGCAGCGGTTCGAACACCGCCTGACCGTCGAACCGGAAGCAAGCTTGCGGCCGCAGCCAGCGGTGCAAACCGCTGCCATGCTGGATGTCCAGGCTGAAGTCGATGAAGCGGCCATCATCAATCAGCGGCATCTGCGCATACAACTGCGCGAGGCCTTGCGCCACCAGGGGCAGCGGCGAGCGCAGGCGAAAGCCGAAGGGACCTGTGCGCAGTGTGAGCCCATCACCTTGCAAGCGGCGCTGCAACTCGCGCCCGGGGAGTTGCCCAAGCCTCACCACGCGGGCGGCCCGCCCACTGCTGCCACCAGCCCCAGCTGGCACAGCTGCGCCAGGGTGTCCTGAATCGAATCAGCCAGGACACTGTCCGCCAACAGACCACTTTCGCTGGCCATCTGCGACACCAGCTCAGCCGTCGGCAACGGCGCGGATTCCAGCAAGGTCAGCACGGTGGCCGCCAGTGTGTCGAGCGGATACATCGCGCCGGTGCGTGCTTGGTAGACCACCCAGGTGCCATCGACTGCACGCCAGGCCAGCGGTTCGGACAAATGGAAAAGGGTGACCGGATTCACCGCCAGAAGTTTAGGCAGTTCGAGCCGACTACCAAGACGGCAACAGACTGCCGGCCAGTACTAACGCACACATCGGTGCACGCTGATCAGGCGCCGCAAAGCCGCCTGAAGAAGCTGGCAGCTGCCACCGGGTTGTTGGCGTACTGGGTCCGCACATACTGGGCATCGAACGGAATGCGGCCGGCGGTGTAACCGCTGGACGAGACGATGCTGCCGTCTTCGCGGATGCAGCTGAGGAACACCGCCGCGAAGTAGGCGTTGTTGGCATTGAGGAACAGTGTGAAGAGCAGGGGCTGATTGATGCTGCCCGATGCCATCACGGCGCTGAAGGCAGTGGTAGGGGTGATCGACAACACTCCGGTCGGGAAGTTGCTGAGGTTCTCGGCAAACACGCGAATGTTTCCGCCCGAGGATGTCAATGTCTGGGCGAGAAAAACGCGCCGGCCGATGTTCACCACGCCACCGGTGAATCTCAGTATGTTGGCGTCGGAATCGCTGACGTTGGTCAAGCCGAATGACGTAGACATCATGGTTTGAATACCGCGGCGTTTGCGGGTAGCGCTTGACCCAGTGGTTGCGTCGCTGTAGCCCTCCAGCCTCGTGGTGAAGTAGTCGCTCGGCTTCAGCGACGAGCAAGAGACGAAGCCGCCGTCCGGTGCGCTCGAGATGGCAGCGGACTGGAAGCCTGAAATCGAGCAGTACCCGTTCTTGCCCAGTTCCGGGTTGAACAAGGTGTAGCTGCGGGTTGCATTGCTGGCCAGCGGTGACATCGCTGCCAGCACCGCGCCACCCTTGCCCAGACCCTTCAGCAGAACCCGGCGGCGGGCCAGCGCCGCGTCCACGGCGGACGTGCTCGGCAGAGGTGCCGGCCCACCGTCGGAAGCAGAGGAGGA
>JBBRVT010000211.1:0-7890 GCA_038246615.1 Burkholderiales bacterium | reverse complement strand
GCGTGTTCTGCGTAAGTCAAGAAGGGAGGGCCGGAGGCCCGGAATGACATGGAGCAGAACACGCCCGCCCGGCCCGGCGCGATCGCTCAGACCGTCGAATGCCGGCTTTCAGGCCACAAGCTGAACGACAGCAACGAGCCCGAAGCCGCCCGCGCGGCTCAGTCCCCCGACACCTTGCCCCGCAGCGCCTTCACCTGGCCGCGCTGCACCTTGCCTTCCACCCGCCGGCGCTGCGACCCGCGGGTGGGCCGGGTGGCGCGGCGGGCCTTGGGCACATGGGCGGCATCGGCGATCAGCGCAGCCAGGCGTTGCAGCGCCTCGGCCTTGTTGCGCTCCAGGCTGCGGTGGTCCTGGGCCTTGATCACCACCACGCCGTCGCCGCTGATGCGCTGGTCGCCCAGCGCCAGCAGGCGCGCCTTCAGCGCATCGGGCAGGCTGCTGGCGGCGATGTCGTAGCGCAGATGCACCGCATTGCTGACCTTGTTGACGTTCTGCCCGCCCGCACCCTGCGCGCGGATGGCGTTGAACTCGACCTCGTCCTCGCGTGGGTGGTCCTGCAGCGCTAGGCGCGGGGGGCAATCAGGCGCTGGCATCATCGCCGGCTGGGTGGATGGAGAGCGGCAAGCATGTTGGGCGTGATGGACTACGGGGCTTTCGTGGTGGCAGTGATTGTGTTCCTGGCGATCCCCGGGCCGGGCAACCTGGCGCTCGTCACATCCACCGGCAAGGGCGGCGTGGCGGGCGGGCTGGCGGCCACGCTGGGGGTGATCGCCGGCGACCAGGTACTGATCTGGCTAGCGGTGGCCGGCATGGCGGCGCTGCTGTCGGCCTCGCCGGTGCTGTTCGCATCGGTGCAGTGGCTGGGCGCGGCCTACCTGGCCTGGCTGGGCTGGAAGCTGATCGGCGCCAAGCCGGGCGATGCGCCGGTGCTGCAGATCCGCCCCGGCCAGTACTTTCGCCAGGCGCTGGCGATCACCTTGCTGAACCCGAAGGCCATCGTGTTCTACATGGCCTTCTTCCCGTTGTTCGTCGACCCGGCCCGCCACCAGGGCCTGCTCACCTTCGGCGTCATGGCGGCCACGGTGGCGCTGCTCACCTTCCTGTATGGCGCGCTGGCGGTCGGCCTGACGCTGCACTTTGCCGAGCGCCTGCGCGCCAGCCCCACCGCCACCCGCTGGCTGAACCGGCTGGCCGGCACGCTGCTGCTGGGTTTCGGCATCAAGCTGGCCTTGTCGCGCTGATCTTCAAACAGGGTGCCTCCGCTGGGCCGCGCCGCGCTTTCGTGTCAGCATGCAAGCGGAGGTGACCCATGCAAAATCTGATCTATCTGATCATCATGGTGCTGGCCGGCGGCGCCGGCTGGTATGGCGGCAGCTGGAAGGGGCGCGATGCGGTGCAGGCCGTGGCCAGGTACCAGAAGCTCGGCGAGGAGGCGCAGGCCGCCTTGCAGCAGGCCAAGGGCCAGTTGCAGAAAGACCTGGCCGACAAAGACGCGAAATTCGACGCCGAGATCAAGAAGCTGAACGAGTCGCACACCCAGCAGATCCAGTCGTTCGACGCCAAGATCGCCGGCAACACCAAGGAGATCGCGCGCCTGACACAGGTCAGTGCCGCCGGGCAGAGCCGCATCGCCGGCCTGGTGAAGCAGCGCGACGCCGCCGCCACGCCCGAGGAGAAGAAAAAGCTCGACACCCAGATCCAGGCCGAGGTGGTGGCGCAGAAGGCGGTGGAAGTCGAGATCGATGGCCGCAAGTGCCTGCCGGTGCCGGTGCCGCTGGCCGTGCTGGCCGACTGGCAGGCGGTGAAGCCATGACACGCACCCATCGACTGTTTCTGCTGCCGGCCCTGCTGGCCCTGCTGACGGGCTGCGGCACCACTGTCAAGCTGCTGCCCGAGAGCCTGGACTGCCCCGTGCTGCCCGAGCGGCTAGACACCGCCTGCGCGGCACCACAGGTGCTGGCCGACGGCGCCAGCTTCGAGCAACTGATCCGCGCCAGCATCCAGGACCGCCAGGCGCTGCAGGTGTGCGAGAAGCGCCGCGCCGACCTGGCCGCGTCGGTGCGCATCTGCAACAAGGCAGTGGCCGAGCATCTGGCCAAGCTGCGTGAACTGAACCAGGCCAGCCAGGCGCCGCGTTAGCGGCTGCACCACCGCCCGTACCACCGCCCGTACCACCGCCCGTACCGCCGCCCAGACCGCCGCCCACTCCCATGGCCACCAGCCTGCTGGTCCTGCTCGACGACATCGCCAGCGTGCTGGACGACGTGGCCACCATGACCAAGGTGGCCGCCAAGAAGACCGCCGGCGTGCTGGGCGACGACCTGGCGCTGAATGCCCAGCAGGTGGCCGGTGTGCGCGCCGACCGTGAGCTGCCGGTGGTGTGGGCGGTGGCCAAGGGCTCGTTGCTGAACAAGGTGATCCTGGTGCCGGCGGCGCTGCTGATCGCCACGTTCGCGCCGGTACTGATCACGCCGCTGCTGATGCTGGGCGGCGCCTACCTGTGCTTTGAAGGGGTGGAGAAGCTGGTGCACAAGCATCTGCACAAGCCGGCCGATGTTGCGGCCGATGTTGCGGCCGATGTCGCGGGCCGTGCGGCCGAACGCGCAACGTTGAAGCAGGCGCTGGTCGATCCGAACCTCGACCTGGTGGCGCTGGAGAAGCAGAAGATCAAGGGCGCGGTGCGCACCGACTTCATCCTCTCGGCCGAGATCGTGGTGATCTCGCTGGGCACGGTCAGCAACGCGCCGCTGGCCCAGCAGGCGGCGGTGTTGTCTGGCATTGCACTGGTGATGACCGTGGGCGTCTACGGCCTGGTGGCCGGCATCGTCAAGCTGGACGATGCCGGCCTGTGGCTCAGCCAGCGGCCTGGCAGCGCCCAGCAGGCGCTGGGCCGGGGCCTGCTCGCCTTTGCGCCCTGGCTGATGAAGGCGCTGTCGGTGGTGGGCACGCTGGCGATGTTCCTGGTGGGCGGCGGCATCCTCACCCACGGCCTGCCCTGGCTGCACCATGCCATCGTGGGTCTGGTCGCCGGTGTCGGCCCGGTGCTGGCCACGCTGCTGCCGCTGCTGGCCGACGCGCTGGTGGGCGTGGCCGCCGGCTGCCTGGTGCTGGGCGGGGTGTTGGCGGTGCAGCGCCTGCGCGGCGGCACGCCGGCGCATTGACGGGCCAGGCTCAGCGCGCCGCCGCCACCACCTGCCCCAGCTCGATCACCGCCAGCGCGTAATAGCTGCTCCTGTTGTAGCGGGTGACGGCATAGAAGTTCTGCGTGCCGGCCACATGGCTGGGCGCGGCGTCGCCGTTCTGCAGCTCCACCAGCGCCAGCGGGCCTGTATGGTCGGCGCCGGCCGCGTCGAGCACGGCACCATGCTCGGCCAGCTGTGCGGCGCTGAAGCTGGGCAGGATGTCGGGCAACAGCAGGGCCGCGCGGTCGGCGGTGTCCACCGGCGGCTTCACCGCGTAGTGCGTGGGCATGCCGCGCTGCCAACCGTGCTCGACCAGGTAATGCGCCACGCTGCCGATCACGTCGGCGGCGTTGTTGGCCATGTCGATGTGGCCGTCGCCGTCGAAATCCACCGCAAACCGGTTGATGCTGCCGGGCATGAACTGGCCCAGGCCGATGGCGCCGGCGAAGGATCCCTTGATCGCCGTGGGCGCCACCTGCTCGGTCTGCGCCAGCCGCAGGAACTGGCCCAGCTCGTCGCGGAAGAAGTCGCTGCGGTCCCTGCGGCCCTTGGGGAAGTCCAGGCTCAGCGTGGCCAGTGCGTCCAGCACCCGGAAGTTGCCGGTCACCCGGCCGTAGAAGGTCTCCACGCCGATGATGCCCACCACCAGGCTGGCGGGCACGCCGTAGCGCGCTTCGGCGGCGTCCAGCCAGCGCTGCTGGGCGGCCCAGAAGGCCACGCCGGCGCGCACCCGCTCGGGCTCGATGAAGCGGGCGCGGTAGGCGGCCCAGTTCTTGGCCGTGCCGGCCGGCGGCGGCATGATCAGCCGCGCCACCGCCGGCTGAAAGCGTGCCTGGGCCAGCTGGGCACGTGCCCAGGCCGGCTCCAGCCCGTGGCGCTCGGCCAGCGTGTCGGCCAGGGCCATGGCGTCTTCCCGCCCGCCGTAGGTGACAGCGTCGGGCGCGTTGTCAGCCCGCACCGGGTTGGCCGCCTTGCTGCCGGGTACTTTGGCCTTGGGCTTGTGTTCCTTCTGCGCATGTACCCGCGCCGTGGGCGATGCGGTTGCCTGTGCTGCGGCCGGCGTCGCCAGTCCGATGGCCAGTCCGATGGCCAGGCAGGCGGCCAGGCTGGTGGCTGCAGCCAGGGCGGCGGTGAAGGCGGTGAAAGCGGTGGCGGCGTGCGGCATGGCCAGGATTATCCCGGCGCCACCGTGCGCAGCCGGGCCGCCTCGGCCGACAACTGCGCCCACCACTGCCGGTCAGGCAGTCGCGCCTGCGCGCCCGGGGCATAGCGCCAGCGGTCCAGCGCCTCCAGCGATTGCGCCAGCGTCTCGCCGGCCGCGCCATGGCGGCTGCGCACCAGCGCGGCCAGGGTGCGCGGCGGGTGGTGTGGCTGGGCATCGACGCCGATGCCGCGCAGCCGGGCCGTCAGCAGGCCCTGCAGGCGCTGCCAGGGGTCTTGCCGGCGCCGGTCGATCCAGGCCCACAGCGCGCCGCCGGTGGCCGCCAGCGACAGCAGGATCACCAGCGCGCGGGCCAGGTCGGCCCAGTCGGGCTGGCGCACGCCCAGGCGCGCCAGCAGGTCGAACTGGCGCGTGCGCGAATAGCCCATCACCCACTGGTTCCAGCGGCTGTCCAGCAGCTCCCAGGCGCGGCGGATCTGGCCGGCCAGCGCCGGGTTCATGCTCCGCAGTGCGCCGGCCACCAGGCCCGGCTGCGGTGGCAGCGGCCGGCTGGCGCGCACCCGCTCGGGTGCCACCGCAGCGGTGGGGTCGGCACGCTGCCAGCCTTCGCCCGGCAGCCAGTACTCGGCCCAGGCATGGGCATGGCTCTGGCGCACCACGCGGAAGCCGTCGGCATCGGGCGGCTCGGCGCCCTGGTAGCCGGTGACCACCCGCGCCGGCACGCCCAGCGCCCGCAGCACCACCACGAAGGCGGTGGCGAAGTGCTCGCAGAAGCCCTCGCGCCGGTCGAGCCAGAACTCGTCGATGGCGTCGCGGCCGTAGAAGCCGGGCCGCAGGGTGTAGACATAGTCGGCCTGGCGGATGTGCGCCATCAGCGCTGCGGCCAGGGTGCGCGTGTCCACGTCGCCCAGCTGCGCGCGCAACTGGCGCGCCCAGGCCAGGGTGCGCGGGTTGAAGCCGTCGGGCAGGTCGCGCAGTGCGGCCAGCTCATGCGGTGCGATCTGCTCGCCATGCGCAAAGCGTGGCCAGGCGCGGGCCTGCACGCGCAGGCGCTCGCCCACCAGGCGGTCGGTGTGCCACAGCAGGTCCTGCCCCAGCCACAGTGACCAGTCAGGCAGCTGCTGCGCCAGGGCCGGGTCGGGCGGCGTGGCCTCCAGCAAGGGCAGCAGCGGCAGGCGGATCGGTTCGAGCATCAGCTCGTAGGCCACCGGCGCGCCGGCCACGCGCAGGTCGGGCGGGCGCAGCGCATTGCGCCGGCCGGCGAAGATCGACGGCTGCCACTCGGTGCCGTCGAAGCGCGACAGCACTGGCCCGCGGAAGTACAGCGCTTCGTTCGGCGGCTCGGCGCCGGTGAAGCGCACCCGGAAGGCGATGCTCTCGTCGTTGGCCAGGTCGGCCACGCCGCCCAGGCGCAGCGTGCCCGACAGCCCGGTGCGCCCGCCGGCGTCCTGCGGCAGGCCCCACAGCGGGCCGAAGCGCGGAAACAGCAGGAACAGCGCGGCCATCAGCGGCAGCCCCAGCAGCGCCGAGCGCGCGGCCAGCGCGGCGGCGCGCCGCAGCGGAGGTTTGCCTACCGGCATGTTGGCCAGCACCAGGGCGGTGAGCAGGCCCCAGGTGGCCAGCAGCATGTGCAGCGCGGTCAGCAGCGACTGCGAGTACAGGCAGTGCGTCAGCACCAGGAAGAAGCCGAGGAAGAAGATCACCATCGCGTCGCGGCGGGCACGCAGCTCCAGCGTCTTCAGGGCCATCAGCACCACCAGCAGGGTGACGCCGGCCTCCTTGCCCAGCAGGGTGCGTTCGGTCCAGGCGGTCAACGCCACCGCCAGGGTCAGCACCAGCGCCACCTTCCAGCGGCTGGGCAACGGGCCGCCTGTCAAGGCCAGCTGGGCGCGCCACAGCAGCACCACCGCTGTCAGCGCGCCGCACCAGGGCGCCAGGTGGCTGAGGTGGGGCAGCACCGTCCAGCCGATCAATAGCAGCTGGAACAGCGTGTCGCGGGTCTCGCGCGGCCATTGGCGCCAGGTGCCCAGGCGGGCGCGCAGCACAGTCATCCGGGCCCCTCGTCCGACGGGTACGCCGGACGATCCGCCAAGGCGATCGCAGGCCGGCTTGGTGGGCTGATACCGGACCCAAACAGTCCCGGCGGACTGTTTCTGCCTGCCGACCGCCGTCGGCCTCTGGCCGATTGCGGCCCGGTGCGCGGCCCGGTGCGCGGCCCGGCGCTTGGCCCGGCGCTCAACCCATGTGCGCTGACCGGCGACCTGCTGCTCATGCGCGCACCGGACGCCACAGGGCCAGCGCCTCCAGTGCGCTGCGGCGCTGGGCCTCGCCGCCGGCCTGGGGCAGCTCCTGGCCGGGCAGGCGCAGGCCGAAGCCGAGGCCGCTGCGCTCGGCCGCCAGCACCCAGGCAGCCAGGCGCGACAGCCGGGCCTCGGCATCCAGCGCGCCGGCGGCGGCGTAGTCCAGCACCAGGGCCTGGGCGGCGCTGGCGCTGGTGTCTCGGCTGACCAGCTCGCCGGTGCGGGCCACCTTCTTCCAGACCACCTGGCGCAGCGGGTCGCCACGCCGGTAGGCGCGCACGCCTTCGAATTCACCACCGCTGCCGGCCCGGGCCTGCAACTCCTGCGCGCCGCTGGGCTGGCCGGGCGGCAGCGGCTGGGCCGGTGCCTCTGGCGCCGGGTAGACCAGGGCGCTGGCCGCCGGGCGCCACACCGTCCAGGCGCGGAACAGGCCGAGCGGGAAATGCGTCTCCACCAGCAGCGTGGGCAGGGGGTGCTGGCCGCGCCGTTCGGGCGTGAAGCGCAGCCGCATCAGCGCGCTGCCCTGGGCCGGCACGTCGCAGAAGGCGATGCCCGCAGCGCGCGCGTCGTACAGCGCCAGGCCGACGCCGTGGCGCTCGCCGCCGGGGTTGTCCAGCACCACCTCCAGCGTGGCCGGCTCGCCGGCGAAGACCGGCGCGGGTGGTTTCACCCGCAGCTGCAGGCGGCGCAGGTTGCCGTGGGTCTGGTGCATTGCCGCCAGTGCTGCGCCGCCGAGCAGGAAGGTCAGCGCATAGCCCAGGTTCAGCTGGTAGTTCACCGAGGCCAGCAGCATCACCAGCAGGGTGATGCAGAAGCCCCAGCCGGCCTTGGTGGGCAGGATGTAGAGGTTGCGCTGCGTCAGCGTCCAGCTGTCGCTGCGCGGCAGCCGGTTCTCGAACCAGGCGCGGATGCGTCGACGCAGCATGGCCGGGGCCTAAGGCAACCCCACGGCCTCGATCATCGCGCGCACCTGCTCCACCCGGCCACGGCCGGCGCTGCCCACCGGCACCAGGCGGTGCGCGGCGGTCTGCGGCAGGATGGCCTGGATGTCGTCGGGCGCCACGTAGTCACGCCGGGCCAGCAGTGCCCGGGCGCGGGCGGCACGCAGGATGGCGATGCCGGCGCGCGGGCTCAGGCCCTCGGCGAACCATTGGCCAGAGCGGGTGGCCGCGATCAGCGCCTGCAGGTAGTCGAGCAGGGCGTCGCTGGCATGCACCTGCTGCACGGCGGCCTGGGCCAGCACCAG
>JBBRVT010000210.1:0-7901 GCA_038246615.1 Burkholderiales bacterium | reverse complement strand
TGGGACGATGGCGTGCAGGGCATGAAGGTGGGCGGCACCCGCGTGCTGCTGATTCCGCCCGAACTCGGCTACGGCCCGCGCGGCGCGGGCGGCGTGATCCCGCCGAATGCGACGCTGGTATTCGAGGTCGACCTGCTCGGCGTTTGAGCAGCCGGTTGAACTGCTGGCTTCACGGTCGGCAGTTCACCCAGGCATTGCTGCGCGGTACCACTGCGAGCTCGACCTGCCTTCGCCACCACAGACCGTCGCATCCCTGCGTGCGGCAGGACTGGAAGTCGGCAACCACCAGCGCCGCGCCTCCACCGGGGCCGAGGTGAACCCGATCCTGCGGGCCGCCAACGCCTTCGGCGAGCATGTGGGGCGTGACGGCGGTACAAGACGCCGCGCCGCCGCTACAGCGGCGGCCCTGGCAGCGGCCCAGACGGCCACGCAGACAGCCACCCAGACGACCACCCAGACGGCCACGCAGACGGCCACGCAGACGACCACCCAGACGCCAGCCGCTGCGCCCTGAGGATCAGACCTTCAGGAAGTGCTGGCGGTAGTGCAGCAGCTCGTCGATGGACTCGTGGATGTCGGCCAGCGCGGTGTGGGCCTGCGCCTTCTTGAAGCCGGCCAGCACCTCGGGCTTCCAGCGCTTGGCCAATTCCTTCAAGGTGCTGACATCCAGGTTGCGGTAGTGGAAGAAGTCTTCCAGGCCGGGCATGTCCTTGGCCATGAAGCGCCGGTCCTGGCAGATCGAATTGCCGCACATCGGGCTCTTGCCCTTGGGCACGTACTGCTTCAGCCAGGCGATCACCGCCGCCTCGGCTTCGGCCTCGTCCACGGTGGACGCGCGCACCCGGTCGATCAGGCCGCTGCGGCCATGGGTGCCCTTGTTCCAGGCGTCCATGCCGTCGAGCACTGCGTCGCTCTGGTGGATGGCGAACACCGGGCCCTCGATGCGGATGGTCAGGTGGGCGTCGGTCACCACCACCGCGATCTCGATGACGCGGTCGGTGAAGGGCGACAGGCCGGTCATCTCCAGGTCGATCCAGACCAGGTTCTGGTCGCTGGGGGCCAGGCTGGGCGCGGGGTCGGGAACAAGGTCGGGAACAGGGCTGGGAACATCGGTGGCATCGGTCATGCCAGGATTGTCGCCGTCCGCGCAGGCCGCTGGGTGGCCACGCCTACACTGCGCGCCATGCCTCCGTTGTCACCCCTGCCCCTCACGATCCTGTTCGCCGTGGCCCTGCTGGGCTCGCTGCTCGTCAAGTTCTGGCTGGCCACGCGCCAGATGCGCCATGTGGCCGCGCACCGCGGGGCGGTGCCGGCGGCGTTTGCCGCCACCGTCAGCCTGGCCGCGCACCAGCGCGCGGCCGACTACACCCTGGCCAAGGGCCGACTGGGCCTGCTGAGCAGCGCCTTCGGTGCCGCGCTGCTGCTGGGCTGGACGCTGCTGGGCGGGCTGGACGCGCTGAACGGCTGGCTGCTGCAGACGGTGCAGCCGGCTTTCGGCAACCTGGCCTACCAGCTGGCGCTGCTGGTGGGCTTCAGCGTCATCAGTGCACTGCTCGACCTGCCGTTCGAGCTGTACAGCACCTTTCGGCTGGAGCAGCGCTTCGGCTTCAACCGCACCACGCCCAGGCTGTTCGCCATCGACATGCTCAAGAGCGTGGCGGTGGGCGCGCTGCTGGGCCTGCCGCTGGCCGCGCTGGTGCTGTGGATCATGGGCGCCACCGGCGGACTGTGGTGGCTGTGGGCCTGGGGCGCCTGGGTCGGGTTCAATCTGCTGATCATGGTGGTCTACCCGACACTGATCGCACCGATCTTCAACAAGTTCGAGCCATTGGCCGACGAGGGCCTGAAGGCCCGCGTGCAGGCGCTGATGCAGCGTTGCGGCTTTGCCGCCAAGGGCCTGTTCGTGATGGACGGCAGCCGGCGCTCGGCCCATGGCAATGCCTACTTCACCGGCCTGGGCGCGGCCAAGCGGGTGGTGTTCTACGACACCCTGCTGGCCAAGCTGAACCCCGGCGAGGTGGAGGCGGTGCTGGCGCATGAGCTGGGCCACTTCAAGCACAAGCACATCACCCAGCGCATCGTGATGGTGTTCGGCATCAGCCTGCTGGCGCTGGCGCTGCTGGGCTGGCTGGCGCAGCAACCGGGCTTCTACACCGGCCTGGGCGTCATGCCCAATGTGGGGCCCGACATCAGCGCGCCCAACGACGCGCTGGCCTTGCTGCTGTTCATGGCGGTGGTGCCGGTGTTCGGCTTCTTCACGTCGCCGCTGGCGGCGCAGCTGTCGCGCCGGCATGAGTTCCAGGCCGACGCCTATGCCTGCACCCAGGCCAGCGGCGCCGACCTGGCCAGCGCGCTGCTGAAGCTGCACGAGGACAACGCCGCCACGCTGACGCCCGACCCGGTCTATGTGCGCTTTTACTACTCGCACCCGCCGGCCAGCGAACGGCTGTCGGCGCTGGCCTTGCGCAGCACATGACACCGGCCCAGGGCCCGGGCAACGGGCTGGTGGTGGCCGCGCATGGCCGGCACTGCATGGTGGAGACGGCCGACGGCAGCCGCCTGCTGTGCCACGGCCGCGGCAAGAAGAGCGAGGTGGTGGTGGGTGACCGGGTGCACTGGCAGCCCGCCGGTGATGCCGGCGTGGTCGACCGGGTGGCTGAGCGCCGCAACCTGCTGTTCCGGCAGGACGAGTGGAAGACCAAGTCCTTCGCCGCCAACCTCGACCAGTTGCTGGTGCTGGTGGCGGTCGAGCCGATGTATGCCGAGACCCAGCTGGCGCGTGCGCTGATCGCCGCCGAATCGGCCGGCATTGCCACCACCATCGTGCTGAACAAGACCGACCTGCCCACGCTGGCAGCGGCGCGTGAGCGCCTGGCGCCCTACCGTGCGATGGGCGTGGCGGTGCTGGAGCTGTCGCTGAAGGCGCAGGGCGAGGCCGCCGCCGCTGCGCTGCAGCCGTTGCTGCAAGGCAAGGCCACGCTGGTGCTGGGCCCCAGCGGCATGGGCAAGAGCACGTTGATCAACCTGATGGTGCCGGCCGCTGCAGCCCAGGTGGGCGAGATCAGCAAGGCGCTGAACGCCGGCCGCCACACCACCACCAGCACCAGCTGGTACTGGCTGGATGCCAGCCGGCAAAGCGCGCTGATCGATTCACCCGGCTTCCAGGAATTCGGCCTGCGCCAGCTGAAGGCGACCGACCTGCCCGGCCTGATGCCCGACCTGCGCCCGCATGCCGATGCCTGCCGCTTCTACAACTGCAGCCACCTGCACGAGCCCGGCTGCGGCGTGCGCGCGGCGGTGGAGGCCGGCGCGATCCACCCGTCGCGCTACCGCATCTACGGTGAACTGCACGCCGAGCTGTCGGCCACGCGGTACTGAACCCGCTGGTACTGCCGGCAGCCCCTACCCGACCAGGTTGGCCAAGGTCAGCAGGGCCACCAGCAGCATCCACAGCACCACCGACCGCCACACCAGGCCGACCACGCTGCGCAGGTGGGCGATCTGCGGCGGGTCACCGCCGGTGGAACCGTCGGCCGCAGGGTCGTCCGCCGGGCCGGCGTCGAAGGTGCGCGAGCGGTCGGGCGTGACACCCGGTGCCGCGTTGCCGCCGAGCTGCACGCCGACCGCGCCGGCTGCGGAGGCCAGGATCACGCCCTCGTTGCCATGCTTCCACAGGGCGGCGTCGCGCCGCCAGGCGTTGATGGCCTCCTCGAAGTTGCCCACCACGGCAAAGCCGAAGGCAGTCAGCCGCGCCGGCACATGGTCGATCAGCGCGAACATCTGCTGGCTCACCGCCATCAGCCCCTGGTTGGCCGGCACACCCAGCGCCTTGCTGGGAAAGGCCCAGTAGCGGGCCGCGAACTCGGCCATGCGGTAGAGCACCGCGCCCAGCGGGCCCAGGCCCAGGGTGGAAAACAGCACGAACCAGAAGAACACGCCGAACACATGGCGGTGCGCGGCCAGCAGCGCATGCTCGATCACATGGCGCAGCAGCTCGGTGCGCGGCAGCTCGCTGGCGTCCAGGTGGCGCCACTCGGCCAGCAGGCGGCGCGCCTCGGCCTCGTCGCCGCGGTCCAGGGCGTCGCGGATGTCGGTGTAGTAATGGCTGAACTGGCGGAAGCCGAGCGTCAGGTAGAGCACCGCCACGTCGAACACCAGCGCCAGCAGCAGGCTCCAGTGGGCGATGGCAAGGTAGACCGCGCCCAGCAGCAGCCCGGGCGCCAGCACCGACACACCCCACACCACCCAGGCATGGTGGGCGCGGCCGGCGTCGAAGTTGCGGCCAGTCCAGCCCACCCAGGACACCAGCAGGTGGTGTACCCAGTTGTCACGCGGCAGCGGCTTGAACTGCTCGATGACCAGGGCCAGCAGGACGGCGAAGAAACTCATTGGCCCGGATGATAGCGACCGGCCTTGTCGGCACCGCCCATCATGGCTGCGCCAGGAAGCCGTACAGGTTGCGCAGCATGGCTGCGGTGGCGCCCCAGATGAAGTAGCCGTCGGGACCGCTGGCCGGCCAGGGCATCGACAGGAACTGCCGCGTGATGCCGCCGCCGGCCTCCCAGTGGTGGCGCCGGTGGTGGGCCGGTGTCATCAGGAATTGAAGCGGCACCTCGAAGGCCTCGTCCACCTCGCCAGTGTCGATGCGCAGGTCGAACGGCGGCTGCACCAGCGCCACCACCGGCGTGACGATGAAGCCGGTGACCGTGGTGTAGACCGGCAGGTGGCCGAGCACCTCGACATGCCGGCGCGCCAGGCCCACTTCCTCTTCGGTCTCGCGCAGCGCGGTGGCGACGGCATCGGCATCGTGGGTCTCGGCCTTGCCGCCCGGAAAGCTGATCTGCCCGGCATGGCTGCGCAGGTGGGCGGTGCGGCGCGTCAGCAGCACCTGCAGGCCCGTGTCGCGCAGCACCAGCGCCACCAGCACCGAGGCCTGGGCGGCCGGTACCTGCAGGTTGAAGCGGGCTCCGTCGCCGGGGATTTCGGGTTGCCAGGCGGGCGGCGCGGCAAAGCGCTGGCGCAAGGCCTGGGGCTGCAGCCGATCGCCCGGCACCGGCGGCAGGTGGTCGTCCACGCCGGCCACCGGGATCGCCTGGGGGTCGGTGATGCGGGGTGCCGGGTGGCTCATGGCTGGATTGTCAGGGCTGGTCAGTCCGGGCTCGAAACGCAACAAACCGCCCGTAGGCGGCTTGTTGCAGAAGGCTGAGGCCTGCCGCTCAGCCCAACTTCTGCGGCTGCGCCGCGTCCGTTGTCCCGGTGTGCTGCGCACCCCGTGTCGCTGCACGCTCCGGGCTGAACTTCGTTCAGCCCAACTTCTCTTTGATGCGCGCTGACTTGCCTGAACGCTGGCGCAGGTAGTACAGCTTGGCGCGGCGCACGTCGCCACGGCGCTTGATCTCGATGGCCGAAATCAGCGGGCTGTACAGCTGGAAGGTGCGCTCGACGCCTTCGCCGCTGGAGATCTTGCGCACGATGAAGCTGCTGTTGAGGCCGCGGTTGCGCTTGGCGATCACCACGCCTTCATAAGCCTGCACGCGCTTGCGCGTGCCTTCCACCACATTCACGCTGACGATCACCGTGTCGCCGGGGGCGAACGGGGGAATCGTCTTGTTCAGGCGCGTGATCTCTTCCTGTTCGAGGGTGCGGATCAGGTCCACTGGGTTCTCCTGGGCGTTCATGCCGGCGCGCGCTCGACACCCGACTGGTGTTGATGTTGTCGCCCGGTAGAGGATCGCAAAACCCGCGATTATAGCGTGCCGGCCAGTGCCTTGGAGAGCAGCCTGGCCAGGGTCTGCTCGTCGGCCCTGGACAGGCGCCCGGCCGCCCGGGCCGCGTCGATCAGCTCGGGCCGGCGGCGCTGGGTGATCGCCAGTTGCTGGTCGCGCCGCCAGCGGGCGATGTGCGCATGGTGGCCGCTCAGCAGCACCGGCGGCACCGGCAGCGCCGTGCCTTCAGCGGTGGTCAGCAGCTCGGGCCGGCTGTAGTGCGGGCAATCAAGCAGGCCATCGGCCGAGAAGCTGTCCTGCTCATGCGATTCGGTCGTCAGCACGCCAGGCTGCAGCCGGGCGATGGCGTCCAGCAAGGCCAGGGCCGGCAGCTCGCCGCCGGACAGCACGAAGTCGCCCAGGCTCAGTTCCAGCGTCACATGGCGGTCGAGCACCCGCTGGTCGATGCCCTCGTAGCGGCCGCACAGCAGCACCGCGCCAGGCCCCGTGGCGGCATCCGCCATCTGGCGCACCAGGGCCTGGGTGATCGGCAGGCCGGTGGGGCTGAAGTGGACCACCGGCGCGGCGCTCGCCTGCGCCGCAGCGCGTGCGGCCTGCACGGCGGCCAGCGCACGCTCCAGCGGCTCGGCCAGCATCACCATGCCGGGGCCGCCGCCGAAGGGGCGGTCGTCCACCCGGCGGTAGGTGTCGGTGGCGAAGTCGCGCAGTGGCCACAGGTGCACGTCGACCTGGCCGCTGTCGAACGCGCGGCGGGTGATGCCCTGGCTGAGGTGCGGGCCGAACAGCTCAGGAAACAGCGTGACGATGTCGAAGCGCATGCGGGCGCGGCCGGGATCAGTAGTCCAGGCCCCAGTCGACGGTGATGCGCCGGTCGGCCAGGCTGACGTCGTCGATGTAGGCCGCGACGAAGGGGATCAGGCGTTCGCCGGCGTCATCCGGGGCGGCAGCAGCAGTGGTGGTGGTGGTGCTGGTGGTAGCGGCAAGCCCGGACTCCGGCCGGCGCAGGCGCAGCACGCTGTGCGCGCCGGTGTCGATCAGACCGACCACGGTGCCCAGCGCTTCACCCTGGCGGTTGACCACGGCCAGGCCGACCAGGTCGATCCAGTAGAACTCGCCGTCGCCGGCGGTTGGAAAGCTGGAGCGCGCCACAAAAATGCGCGCGCCCTTCATCGCCTCGGCGGCGTTGCGGTCGGGCAGTTCCTGGGCGGTGGCCACCACCGCGTCGCCCTGCTCCTTGCTGTGCGTGATGCGCAGCAAAGGTGGCAATGGCGTTGCCGGACGGGGGCCGGGCAGCGCGGTCTCGGGCGGGCGAATGAACCAGCGGCGCGACGAGAACAGCGCCTGCGGGTCCTTGCTGAAAGGCATCACGCGGATGCCGCCCTGGATGCCCCACGCCCCGGTGACCCGGCCGACTTCGATCGCGTCGTCCGGAAAGGGAGGGTCATCGAACCCGCCAGGCGCGGCCAGCGTCATGGCGGCGTGGCGCGGGGCGGTCGGTTCGGCCAGCGGCAACTCAGAGCCTGAGAGTTTTTCGGGCGTGCCCGAACAGCGCGTCAAAGGGCGCCCGATCTAGGCGCAAAGCGCAGCCATAGCCCGGGCTATGGCGAGCATTTGCAACGACGAGCGGGGGCGCTTTGGCGTGATGAGCGGGCATGAACGAAAGACTCTCAGGCTCTCAGGCCGTGGCAGGCGCGGCCGGCACCACCTGGGCCTTGGCGGCGTCGGTCACCAGGCGCTTGACGGTGGGCGACATCTGGGCGCCCACGCCGGTCCAGTAGCCGACGCGGTCGAGTGCGACGCGCAGCGGCTGCTCACCGCCGGCCGCCATCGGGTTGTAGAACCCCAGGCGCTCGAGGTAGCGGCCGTCGCGGCGCTCGCGCGAGTCAGCGACGACGATGTTGTAGAAGGGGCGCTTCTTGGCGCCGCCGCGAGCGAGTCGAATGACGACCATGGTGATCTTCCAAAAGAATCTGGGTGACGGGCCGGCCAGGGAGACACTTCAGGCTGGCCTGTCTGGCCGCCGCACTCGCCATTGCGCTGGGCGCGACGGCTGGGGTGCGGCACAGGATCGGCGTCGTAGATACGCAGGCCCGGCCTCGCAAGCTGCCGATCCCACCGTCGCCGGAAACCGCGCATTATAAACTGAGCTTCGCCGTCTGCCGCAGACTCAATCTT
>JBBRVT010000209.1:0-7901 GCA_038246615.1 Burkholderiales bacterium | reverse complement strand
TTCGGCTGGCTGTTCTATCTGCCGATGGCGCTGGCAGGCGTGCCGCCGCTGGTGTTCGTGGTGGTCGGGCTGGTCGACCTGCTGTACCAGCTCTGGGTACACACCCCGCTGGTGAGCCGGCTGGTGAGCCGGCTGGGCTGGGCCGACCGGGTGTTCGTCACACCGTCCAACCAGCGGCTGCAGCATGGCCAGAACAGCTGGTGCATCGACCGCAAGGACGGCGGCATCCTGATTTTGCGGAACCGGCTGTTCGGCACCTTCGCCGACGTGCGCGCGGGCGAGCCCGTCGTCTACGGCATCCGCAGTGCGCTGCGCAGCTGGACCCCGCTGTGGGCCAACGCCCAGGGCTGCGCCAACATCGCCCGCGCGGTGGCCACCGCGCCGCGTTGGCGCGACAAGCTGCGTCTGCCCTTCATGCCACCGGGCTGGCTGCCGCCGGGCGCGGCTGTGCCGCCGCAGGCCGACCTGGCTGGCTTCCGGCCTCATGCGCTGCCGATTCCGGCCGCGTTGGCGGCCGATGCGCTGCTGCAACTGGCGGTGCTGGTCGCCCTCGCGCTGCACTTCCTGGTGGAGGCTGCGCGCTGGGGGCTGGGCGCGCTGCTGCTGGCGGCTTCACCGCTGCACCGGCCGGCCTGGTGGGCGCTGTGGGCGGTGGCGGGCCTGGTGACAGCCGCCGCGCCGTGGCGCGCGGCCGGGCACGCCAGCCCTGTGGCGGCGGGCCGGTGACAGTGGGGCGGTTCGGCGCCCTGGCGCGCCTGCCGGTGCTGGCGCCATTCGGCACGCGCAGCTTCCGCTTCCAGTGGCCAGCCGACCTGTGCGTGGCCTGGGCGCTGGAAATGGAGACGCTGATCCTGGGCTGGTATGTGCTGGTGGAGACCGGCTCGGTGATGATGCTCACGCTGTTCGCCGCATTGCAGTTCATCGGCACGCTGGCCTCGCCGCTGCTCGGCACGCTGGGCGACCGGGTGGGCCTGCGCCGGGTGCTGGCCACCATGCGCTTTGCCTACGCCTTGCTGGCCGGCGTGATCCTTCTGCTGGCGGCCAGCGGCCGTCTGCACCCGGTGGCTGTGCTCTGCGTGGCTGCGGTGGCCGGCATGATCCGCCCGTCCGACATCGGCATGCGCACGGCGCTGGTCGGCGCCACCGTGCCGCCGCAGCAGCTGATGGCGGCGATGAGCATCTCGCGCACCAGCATGGATTCGGCGAAGGTGGCCGGCGCGCTGGTGGGCGCCGGCGTGGTGGCCGCCTTCGGCATGGTGGCGGCCTACTGCGCCATCACGCTGATCCACCTGGCGGGCGCCCTGCTCACGCTGAAGGTGGATGCCGGCCGGCATGCACCGGCCATTGCACCGGCCATTGCACCGGCCATTGCACCGGCAATTGCATCGGCAGTTGCATCGGCAGTTGCACCGGCAGTTGCATCGGCAGTTGCACTGGCCGCGCCGCGCCCGTCGCCCTGGCATGAACTGCGCGCCGGCCTGGCCTATGTGTGGCACACGCCGCAGTTGCTGGCGGCCATGGCCGTGGCCGCGCTGGTGAACTTCAGCGCGTTTCCGTTCACCGGGGGGCTGATGCCCTACATCGCCCGCGAGGTCTTCCAGCTCGACCAGCGCGGCCTGGGCGGCCTGCTGGCCTGTTTTGCCGCAGGCTCTTTGGTCGGATCGCTGCTGATGGGCACGCTGGGCGGGCGGCTGCGGCCCGGGCGGGCCATGCTGGTTGCCTGCGTGCTGTGGTACTGCTGCCTGGCCGGCTTTGCCGCCAGCACCCAGCTGGCGGTGGCCATGCCTTTGCTGGTCGCTGCGGGCCTGGCGCAGAGCACCAGCATGCTGTCGCTGCAGATGCTGTTGCTGCGCAGCTCCGACCAGCGTTTCCGCGGCCGCATCATGGGCGTGCGCATGCTGGCGATCTACCCGCTGCCGCTTGGCCTGCTGTTCGCCGGCGGGTTGATCCCGCGCATCGGCTTCGGCTGGACGGCTGCGGCGCTGATCAGCTGCGGCCTGGTGCTGGCGCTGGCCATCGGCCTGGCCTGGCGCCGCCACCTGTGGCGGCTGGACGCGCCGGGCAATGCCCTGGCGGCGGCGCCGGTGGTGCCGGTGGCGCCGGCGGCGCTCAGACGATCCGGTCCTCCGGCTTGCTGATCTTGCCCATCGGCATGTAGCGCTGGCTGGCCGCCAGCGGGTGCTCGGCGGCGCTGCCGTCCCAAACCGGGTCGGCGATGCCCTCGAACACCTCGCGCAGGCGCTGGCCCCAGGTGCTGTGGATCATCTGGAAGTAAGGGTTCTGGTCATCGATGCAGACCATCTGGTCGGTCTGGAACGTGCCTTCACGGTAGACCAGCAGGTCCAGCGGCAGGCCCACGCTCAGGTTGGACTTCAGCGTCGAATCCATGCTCACCAGCGCGCACTTGGCGGCTTCGTCCAGCGGCGTCGTGGGGGTGAGCACGCGGTCGAGGATGGGCTTGCCGTACTTGCTCTCGCCCACCTGGAAGAAGCAGGTCTCGCGCGTCGCCTCGATGAAGTTGCCGGCCGAATACACCAGGAACATGCGCATCGCCTCGCCCCTGATCTGGCCGCCGAAGATCATGCTGGCGTTGAAGTCGATGCCTGCGGCCTTCAGGCTGGGGCCGTCCTGCTGGTAGACCCGGCGCACCGCCGCGCCCAGCACCCGCACCGCGTCGAACATGCTGCGGGCATTCCAGATGGTCAGTGCCGGCTGGTCGGGGCCGCGGTCGATCTTTTCCAGTTGCAGGGTCTCGCGCACGCTCTGGCTGATGCTCAGGTTGCCGGCCGACAGCAGCACCATGAAGCGGTCGTCGGCCTTCTCGTAGACCATCATCTTGCGGAAGGTGCTGATCTGGTCGATGCCGGCATTGGTGCGGCTGTCGCTCAGGAACACCAGGCCGGCGTTGAGGCGGATGCCGATGCAGTAGGTCATGGGATGGGGGGCGGTGCAGGCGCCAGGCACACGCTGCACCCGGCAAGGCCGCGAGGGTAGCAGGCCGCCGGGCCGGCGCCCGGCCAGCCCGGTGGCAGCCAGATCAGCCCGCGCCGAAGCGCTGCCGCACCGCGCGCAGGCCGGCTTCGGTGGCGCGCAGCGCCAGCGCGATGTCGGCCTCGGTGTGGGCCAGGCTCAGGAACATGTTGTGCTTGGGATGCAGGTACACCCCGCAGCGCAGCGCCTCGGCAGTGAAGGTGGCGCCTTTCTCCCAGGCCGGGTCATCGTCGAACAGGATCAGCGGCATCTGCACCGGGCCGCTCTGGCGCACTGCCACGCCCAGCCCGGTGGCCTGCTCGGCCACGCCCTGGCGAAACAGCCCGCCGATACGTTCCAGGTGCGCCACCAGGCCGTCGCGCCGGGCCACTTCCAGCGTGGCCAGGCCTGCGGCCATGGCCACGCCACCGGCCCAGAACGACCCGGTGGTGAAGATGCGGCCGGCCGCGTCGCGCAGCGCATCGGTGCCGGTCACCGAGGCCAGCGCATGGCCGTTGGCGATGGCCTTGCTCCAGGCGCACAGGTCGGGCCGGATGCCCAGCGGCTCCCAGCTGCCGGCCAGGTGCAGGCGCAGGCCGGTGCGCACTTCGTCGAGCACCAGGGCCGCGCCGGCCTCGGTGCACAGCCGGCGTGCCGCTTGCGCGAATGCGGGCGTGGCCAGTTCCTGGTCGATGCCCAGGTCATGCCGGAACGGGCTGAGCAGCACGGCCGCCAGGTCGGGCCCGGCCTCGGCGGCGGCCGCTGCCAGGCTGTCGACATCGTTGTAGCGGAAGCGGATCAGGTGGGCCCGGTCCTCGGCCGTGGTGCCATGCGCAACCGGCGTGCACCAGGGCGCGGCGCCGTGGTAACTGCCGTGGGCCGCCAGCACCTTGCGCCGGCCGGTGGCCGCGCGCGCGACCATCAGCGCCACGGTGGTGGCATCGGTGCCGTTCTTCTGGAACATCACCCAGTCGGCATGGGCGAAGGTGTCGACCATCGCCTCGGCCAGCTCGACGAAGCGGGCGGTCGGGCCGTTCAGGCAATCGCCCAGCGCGGCCTGGTTTTGGGCGGCGGCCTGCACCTCCGGGTGCTGGTAGCCCAGCAGGTTGGGGCCCCAGGCACACATGAAGTCGATGTAGACCTGCCCGTCCGCATCCCACAGCCGGCAGCCCTCACCGCGCTGGAAGAACTGCGGGTAGCCCGGCGGCAGGGCGGCCGCGTTCAGGTGGCCGGTCATGCCGCCGGGCACGACCCGGCGGGCACGCTGGCGCAAGGCCGCGTCGGTGCTGTTGGTGTCCTGGTGCATGGGGCGTCCTCCGCCGGGCGGCATCGGGGCCCGGCTTTCGCGATGATAGCCAGCAGTGCTTCAGCCGTGACTGGCCAGTGTCTTGAGCCGGTACAGCGCGTCCAGCGCCTCGCGCGGGGTCAAGGCATCGGGGTCGATGGCGGCCAGCGCCGCATCCACCGGCGATGGCTCGGCCGGCTGATCGGCCACCGGCGGCGCGGCGAACAGGTCCACCTGCGCATCGCCGGCGCGCTGTTGCGCTTCCAACGCCTCCAGCGTGGCGCGCGCCTGGCGCACCAGCGTGGCTGGCATGCCGGCCAGGCGCGCCACCTGCACGCCATAGCTGCGGCTGGCCGGGCCGGGCTCGATGGCATGCAGGAACACGATGTCGTGCCCCGCCTCCACCGCAGACACATGCATGTTCAGCGCCCGCGCATGCCGGGCAGGGAACTCGGTCAGCTCGAAGTAGTGGGTGGCAAACAGCGTGAAGGCCTGGTTGCGGTCGTGCAACTGGCTGGCGATGGCGCCGGCCAGCGCCAGGCCGTCGAAGGTGCTGGTGCCGCGGCCGATCTCGTCCATCAGCACCAGGCTGTGCGGCGTGGCTGCGTGCACGATGGCCGCCGCCTCGGTCATCTCCAGCATGAAGGTGGACTGGGCATTGACCAGGTCATCGGCCGCGCCGATGCGGGTGTGGATGGCGTCGATCGGCCCCAGCGTGCAGGCCTGCGCCGGCACATGGCTGCCCATGCTGGCCAGCAGCACGATCAGCGCCACCTGGCGCATGTAGGTGCTCTTGCCGCCCATGTTGGGCCCGGTGATCACCAGCATGCGGGTGCGGGCGTCGAGCCGGCAGTCATTGGCGATGAAATCCCGGGTTTGTCCATGGGGGCCGGTTTCCATCAGCCGCGCCTGCACCACCGGGTGGCGGCCCTGGGTGATGTCGATGCAGGGCTGCGGCACGAAGCGCGGCCGGCACCAGCCCAGCGTGGCGGCGCGCTCGGCCAGCGCGGCCAGCGCGTCCAGCGCGGCCAGCGCGCGGCCTAGCAGGCCCAGCGCGCCCAGGTGCGGCTGCAACTGGTCGAGCAGCTGCTCGAACAGCAGTTTCTCGCGCGCCAGGGCCCGGTCTTGCGCGCTCAACGCCCTGTCCTCGAAGGCCTTCAGCTCGGGCGTGATGAAGCGCTCGGCGTTCTTCAGCGTCTGCCGGCGCTGGTAGTCGGCGGGCACCTTGTCGAGTTGCCCGGCTGTCACCTCGATGTAGAAGCCATGCACCCGGTTGAACTGCACCCGCAGGTTGGCGATGCCGCTGCGCGCGCGCTCACGCCCCTCCAGGTCGATCAGGAAGGCGTCGCAGTTCTGGCCGATGGCGCGCAGCTCGTCCAAATCGGCGTCGTGGCCGGTGGCGATCACGCCGCCGTCACGCAGCAGCACGGCGGGCTCGTCGGCGATGGCCGATTGCAAAAGCGCCTGCAGTGCCGGCGCCGGCTGCAGCGCGGCGGCGGCGTCGTCGAGCAACTGCGCTGCGCCGGCCGGACTGTCGGCATCAGGCAGGGTGGCGCGCAGCACCGGCAGCAGCGCCAGCGTGGCGCGCAAGCCGCTCAGCTCGCGCGGGCGCACCTGGCGCAGCGCCAGCCGGGCGGTGATGCGTTCCACGTCGCTGACGGCGCGCAGCGCGGCGCGCAGCGGCTCGGCGCCGTGCGCCAGCAGCGCGGCAGTGGCGGCATGGCGTGCGGTGGCCGGCGCGCGGTCGCGCGGCGGGTGGGTCAGCCAGTGGCGCAGCGTGCGGCTGCCCATGCCGGTCTGGCAGCTGTCCAGTAGCGACAGCAGCGTGGGCGCCTTCTCGCCGCGCAGCGTCTGGGTGAGCTCCAGGTTGCGGTGGGTGGCCGGCGGCAGGTCGATCAGGCTGCTGGCACGGGCCGATTCGAGCGTGGCCACATGCGCCAGCGCCTGGCCCTGGGTGTGCTCGGCAAAGCTCAGCAGCGCGGCCGCAGCGGCCTGGGCCACCGGCAGATCCTGGGCGTTGAAGCCCTGCAGCGAGGCCACCTTCAGCAGCACGCACAGCTTGCGCAGGCCCAGCGCGGTGTCGAACTGCCAGGCCGGGCGCGGCGTGCGGGCGGCGCGGTGCTGGGTGATGGCTGCCGGCAGGTTGTCGGCCAGATCACCGGCCCGGGTGGATTGCGGCAGCAGCAGCTCGGCCGGGTCGAGCCGCGCCAGCCAGCCGGCCAGCTCGGCGTCGGTGCATTCGGTCACGCCCAGCTGGCCACTGGACAGGCCCAGCCAGGCCAGGCCCCACACGGCCCCGCCCGGCGCCAATCGGCCCGGTGCGCTGCGCTGTCGGGTGGCGGCGCACAGCAGCGCATCCACCCGGTCGTCGAGCAGGGCGCTGTCGGTGATGGTGCCGGGCGTCAGCACCCGCACCACCTTGCGCTCGACCGGGCCCTTGGCGGTGGCCACGTCGCCCACCTGCTCGGCAATGGCCACCGCCTCGCCCAGCTTGATCAGCCGCGCCAGGTAGTTCTCGACCGAATGCACCGGCACGCCGGCCATCACCACCGGCTGGCCGGCGCTCTGGCCGCGGGTGGTCAGCGTGATGTCGAGCAGGCGGTGCGCCTTGCGCGCATCGTCAAAGAACAACTCGTAAAAGTCGCCCATGCGGTAGAACACCAGCGTGTCGGGAAACTCGGCCTTGATGGCCAGGTACTGCGCCATCATGGGCGTATGCGCAGACAGGTCGGCCGTTCGGGGTGTCGATGGCGGTGTCGGTTCGGTCATTGAACCGAAGATGTTAGGCGAGCAGGGGAGGCGGTGTGACGGGGAGGCAAAGGGTTCACTCCGCCCACGGCGCAGGCGCCCTGTCAAGCGGCCGGTAGCCGCCACGGTCAGCGACTCCTTTGGTCCACTGTCGCGAACTCAGGCTTCTGGCCGTGAAGTATTGGTCGTGCGGGCCTCCGCGAGATTCCGCTGGCTGCCAGCAGTATCTCAACGCGGAAAACCCGCCGGCAGGAATCGACCCCTATGCACATGTCGCGACTATGCACAGATTAGGCGGTGGCGATGGCGCGGAGACAGCGGCGGCGCGGCATACGGCGAGATGGTCATTCGCTGAACTGGACATAGTTTCGGCTTCGGCGCGCACTGGTGATCCCATTTCTGGAGATCACTATGGATACCGTTCAGCACTCTCGCGTCATCGAGGTCGATTGGCTCGCCGCCAGTCCCATTGGGCCTCACGCCGTCGCGTTCAAGCTTCACCTGACCGAGCGCAGGTACGCCGCGCACACCGTTGCCAGCTACCTCGCTGAGGTGACGCACTTCGCGCGCTGGGTCTGCACCCGGCGGCTGCCGCTGGCCAGGATCGACGAAGTCTCGGTCGCCATCTTCCTTGACGACCACTTGCCGAGTTGCGCATGTACGGGGCACGTGCGGCACGACCGGGCCGATCACAGCGCGGCGCTTGGGCACCTGCTCGTCGTACTTCGCGGGCAAGGCGCCATTGCGCAGCCGCCAATCAGTACGACGCCGGTCGATGAGGAATTGCGTCGCTACGACGATCACATGAACCACGTGCGAGGGCTCGCGCCGAAGAGCCGGACCATGGTGCTGAGGGTCGTGGGACGACTGCTGACGGAGCGCTTCGATGGCAACGCCC
>JBBRVT010000208.1:0-7921 GCA_038246615.1 Burkholderiales bacterium | reverse complement strand
TCGGGCTCGTCGAGCAGCACCGCGCCGCCACGGTGGCGATTCACCGTCTTGGCCGGGCAGCCGAAGTTCAGGTCGATGCCCTCGGCACCCAGCTCGGCCAGGCGCGCGGCGTTGTCGGCCAGGCAGGCCGGGTCACTGCCCAGCAGCTGGGCGCGCACCGGCGTGCCGGCACGGGTGCGGCTGCCGTGCAGCAGCTCGGGCATCACCCGGGTGAAGACACGCGCGGGCAGCAACTGGTCGGTGATGCGGATGAACTCGGTGACGCAGCGATCGATGCCGCCCACGGCGGTCAGCACCTCGCGCAGCGGGTGGTCGAGCAGGCCCTCCATGGGCGCGAGCAGGATGGTCATCAGCCGCGCAGTGTAGAAGTGCGTGGTGCCTGACAAACGACCGACAATCGGTGCATGAAAACCCCCTCGCGGCTGCAGCCGCTCCTGGACGAAGGCCTGATCGACAGCGTGCAGCGACAGCTGATGAGTGGCAAGGAAGCGATGGTCTTCGTGGTGCAGAGCGGTGGCGAGACGGTGTGTGCCAAGGTCTACAAGGAGGCCAACAACCGCAGCTTCCGCCAGGCGGTCGACTACACCGAGAACCGCAAGACCAAGAACAGCCGCCAGGCCCGTGCGATGGCCAAGGGCACCAAGTTCGGCCGCCAGGCCATGGAAGCCGCCTGGCAAAGCGCCGAGGTCGATGCGCTGTACCGCCTGGCCGCTGCCGGCGTGCGCGTGCCGAAACCCATCAACTTCCATGAAGGCGTGCTGCTGATGGAGTTGGTGTGCGACGCCAGCGGCGACGCCGCACCACGGCTGAACGACATGCAGTTCACGCCCGAGCAGGCCCGCGCCCACCATGCCACGCTGATCCGGGAGGTGGTGCGCATGCTGGCCGCCGGCGTGGTGCACGGCGACCTGAGCGAGTTCAACATCCTGGTGGGCGCCGACGGCCCGGTCATCATCGACCTGCCGCAGGCGGTCGACGCCGCCGGCAACAACCACGCCGCAGCGATGCTGGAGCGCGACGTGGCCAACCTGCGCCACTACTTCGGCCGCTTCGCGCCCGAGCTGCTGGCCACCGACTACGGCCGCGAGATCTGGGCGCTGTACGAAAAGGGCCTGCTGAACCCCGACACCCCGCTGACCGGCCGCTTCAACCGGGCGGTGAAGCCGGTGAACCTGGGCGAGGTGCTGGCGGTCATCGACGATGCGCGCGACGAAGAATCGGCCCGGCGTTTGAGGATGCAGACCCCGCGATGACCCCCGACGAACAGGCCCGTGCGGCCACTGAAACCCGCGCCTGGGTCGACCGCGCGGTGATCGGCCTGAACCTGTGCCCGTTTGCCAAGGCGCCGCAGATCAAGGGGCTGGTGCGCTATGTGGTGAGCCAGGCCACCGATCCGGCGGCGCTGCTGACCGACCTGATCGCCGAGCTGGAGCGCCTGGCCGAGGCGCCGCCCGAGCGCATCGAGACCACGCTGCTGGTCCACCCGCTGGTGCTGCAGGATTTCATGGACTTCAACGGCTTTCTCGAGATCGCCGAAGACACCGTGGCCGAGCTGCAACTGGACGGCGAGATCCAGGTGGCCAGCTTCCACCCCGACTACCAGTTTGCCGATGCTGCGCCCGACGACATCGGCAACGCCACCAACCGAGCGCCCTACCCCACGCTGCACCTGATCCGCGAGGCCAGCATCGACAAGGCGGTGGCCGCCTTTCCCGAGGCCGAGGCGATCTACGAGACCAACATCGCCACGCTGGAACGGCTGGGGCCGGCAGGCTGGGCGGCGCTGCAGCAGCAATGCCGCGACGACGCGGCCAGCGCCTGACTTGGCTCAGGCTCCTAGACATCCACGTCCACCGAGTCGCCGTGCAGCTCCATCAGCTCGCGGCGCGAAGCCGCTTCGCCCTTGCCCATCAGCCGGGTGAAGCTGCCCACCGTTTCTTCGAAGGTGAGCAGGCCCCAGGCCACCGGCAGCAGGCGGCGGGTTTCTGGGTTCAGCGTGGTCTCCCACAGCTGCTCGGCGCTCATCTCGCCCAGGCCCTTGAAGCGGCTGATGCTCCAGCTGCCCTCCTTGGCACCCTCTTTGCGCAGCTTGTCCAAGGTGGCGTCCTGCTCGCCCTGGTCCAGCGCGTAGAACTTGGCCGCCGGCTTCTTGCCACGCGCCGGCGCGTCGACGCGAAACAGCGGCGGCTTGGCGATGTACACATGGCCGCGCTCGATCAGCTTCGGGAAGTGGCGGAAGAACAGCGTCAGCAGCAGCACCTGGATGTGCGATCCGTCCACGTCGGCGTCGCTCAGGATGCACACCTTGCCGTAGCGCAGGCCGCTGAAATCGGGGTTGTCGTTCGGCCCGTGCGGGTCGATGCCGATGGCCACCGAGATGTCGTGGATCTCGTTGTTGGCAAACAGCCGGTCGCGCTCCACCTCCCAGGCGTTCAGCACCTTGCCGCGCAGCGGCAGCACCGCCTGCGTCTCCTTGTCGCGGCCCATCTTGGCGCTGCCGCCGGCTGAGTCGCCCTCGACCAGGAACACCTCGTTCAACGCCAGGTCACGGCTTTCGCAGTCGGTCAGCTTGCCCGGCAGCACCGCCACGCCGCTGCCCTTGCGCTTTTCCACCTTCTGGCTGGCGCGCTGGCGCGTCTGCGCCTGCTTGATGACCAGTTCGGCCAGTTTCTTGCCGAAGTCCACATGCTGGTTCAGCCACAGCTCCAGCGGCGGCCGGGTGAACTGGCTGACCAGGCGCAGCGCGTCGCGGCTGTTCAGCCGCTCCTTGGTCTGGCCCTGGAACTGCGGGTCCAGCACCTTGGCGCTGAGCACGAAACTGGCGCGCGAGAACACGTCTTCGGGCATCAGCTTCACGCCCTTGGGCAGCAGGCTGTGCAGGTCGATGAAGCTCTTGATGGCGCCGAACAGCCCGTCCTTCAGCCCGCTTTCATGCGTGCCGCCGGCCACCGTGGGGATCAGGTTGACGTAGCTCTCGCGCAGCACGCTGCCTTCTTCGGTGAAGGCCAGCACCCAGGCCACGCCCTCGCCTTCGGCGAAGTTTTCGGTCTCGCTGCCGCTGGCATAGCCCTCGGCTTCGAACAGCGGCACCAGCGGGTCGGCCTGCAGGCCCTGGCTGAGGTAGTCGCGCAGGCCGCCCTTGTAGAGCCAGGTCTGGATGTCCGGGGGCTTGTCGCCGGTCTTGTCGGTGGTCAGCGTCACCGTCACGCCGGGCATCAGCACCGCCTTGCTGCGCAGCAGGTGCATCAGCTCGGCGCGCGGCAGCTCGGTGCTCTCGAAGTACTTGCCGTCGGGCCAGGCGCGCACGCTGGTGCCCTGCTTGCGCTCGCCGCGCTCGGCTGGGCGGATCACCAGCGGCTCGATCACGTCGCCGCCGCTGAAGGCCAGGCTGGCGCACTGGCCGTCGCGCCACACGGCCACCTGCAGGCGCCTGGCCAGCGCATTGGTCACGCTCACACCCACGCCGTGCAGGCCGCCGGAGAAGCTGTAGGCCCCGCCCGTGCCCTTGTCGAACTTGCCGCCGGCATGCAGCCGGGTGTAGACGATCTCCACCACCGGCACCTGCTCCTCTGGGTGCAGGCCGAAGGGGATGCCGCGGCCGTCGTCGTCCACCGTCACCGAGCCGTCGGTGTGCAGCGTGACGGCGATGCGCTTGCCGAAGCCGGCCAGGGCTTCGTCGGCGGCGTTGTCGATCACCTCCTGGATGACATGCAGCGGGGTGTCGGTGCGGGTGTACATGCCGGGGCGCTGCTTGACCGGCTCCAGGCCCTTGAGAACGCGGATCGATGCTTCGCCGTAGCTGCCGGCCTGCTTGGTGGAACTGGAGGGAGACATGGCCATGGGCGGCGATTCTAGAAGCCGCCTCCCTGCAGGCCGCCGGCCGCAGCCCGGCTGGTTAGCATGTGCGCCATGCAATCACCTGCTTCCACCCAGCTGACCATGCCACCGCCGGGCAACACCGGCGCGGTGGTGGACGGCGTCGCCGCCCGCCGCATGGCGGCCGAGCCGTGCACCGAGCCATGCAACCGGGCCACGGGCTGGGCTGCGGCATGGTTGGTGCGGCTCGCCCTGCATCCGACCAACCGGCAGCGGGCCCGCAGGTGATGCCGCAACCGGCGCACGGCAGTGGCCCGCCTTCGCCGTGGCTGCAGCGCTGGGCCCACCTGCTGCCGGCGGCCGGCAGCGCGCTGGACCTGGCCTGCGGCAGCGGCCGCCACCTGCGCTGGCTGGCCGCGCGCGGCCTGCATGCCACCGGCATCGACCGCGACGCGGCGGCCCTGGCCGCCTCGGCAGACCTGGCGCAGGCCGGCAGCGCCACGCTGATCGCTGCCGACGTGGAACATGGCCCCTGGCCCTGCCCGGGGCAAACCTTCGACGCCGTGGTCGTCACCAACTACCTCTGGCGCCCGCTGTGGCCGCAGATCCTGGCCAGCCTGGCGCCGGGCGGCGTGCTGCTGTACGAGACCTTCGCCGACGGCAACCAGACCGTCGGCAAGCCGTCGCGGGCCGACTTTCTGCTGCAGCCGGGTGAACTGCTCACCCGGTGTGCCGGCCTGCGCATCGTCGCCTATGAAGACGGTTTCCTCGACGCACCACCGCGCTTCGTGCAGCGGGTGGTGGCGTCCAAAGGCGCCGCCACGGGGCAGCAACATCCGGCCCTGTGGCACCGGCTAAAATCGCCGATTGGCAAGGAATCCGCATGAACCCCATTGTTGGCAGCATCGTCGCGTTGGTCACGCCGATGCACGAAGACGGCAGCGTCGACTACCCCGGTCTGCGCACCCTGATCGACTGGCACATCGCCGAGGGCACGGATTGCATCGGCGTGGTGGGCACCACCGGTGAATCGCCCACCGTCAGCGTGGACGAGCACTGCGAGATCATCCGCGTGGCGGTGCAGCATGCCGCCGGGCGGGTGCCGGTCATGGCCGGCGCCGGCGCCAACAGCACCCGCGAAGCGATCGAGCTGACGAAGTTCAGCAAGGAAGTCGGCGCCGATTGCACGCTGCAGGTGGTGCCCTACTACAACCGGCCCTCTCAGGAAGGCATCTACCTGCACTTCAAGGCCATCGCCGAGGCGGTCGATCTGCCGGTGGTGCTTTACAACGTGCCGAGCCGCACGGTGGCCGACATGCTGCCCGAGACCGCCCTGCGCCTGGCCCAGGTGCCCGGCGTGATCGGCATCAAGGAGGCCAGCGGCAACATCGAGCGTGCAGCGCAGCTGATCAAGCATGCGCCAAACGGCTTCCAGATTTACTCCGGCGACGACGGCACGGCCGTGGCGTTGATGCTGCTGGGCGGGCATGGCAATGTCAGCGTCACCGCGAACGTGGCGCCGCGCCTGATGCACGGGCTGTGCATGGCCGCCATCGCTGGCGATGTGGCCACCGCCCGCACCATCCACCTGCGCCTGCTGTCGCTGCACAAGCAGCTGTTCTGCGAGCCCAGCCCGGCGCCCACCAAGTGGGCGTTGTCGCGGCTGGGCCGCTGCCGGCCCGACGTGCGCCTGCCGATCACCCCGCTCACCCTGGCAGGCCAGGCGCTGGTGGACGCCGCGCTGCGCGACGCCGGCCTGCTCTGAACCGCACCCCGCCTTGCGCCACACATCCGCCTGCCCACCCCAACGCAATGGGGTCGGCCCCCATGCCCTGCGCCCATTTCCGGAGACCCGCCACGTGAATTCCCCCTCTGCCCCCACCCGCCTGCGGGCCACCACGCCGCTGCTGGCCCTGAGCCTGGCGCTGGCGCTGGCCGGCTGCTCGTCGTTCGAGAACATGATGTCGGGCGACAAGGTGGACTACCGCGGCGGCGCGCAGAAGACCGCCGCGCTGGAGGTGCCGCCCGACCTGAGCCAGCTGGCCCGTGAGGGCCGCTACCAGCCGCAGACCGGCGTGGTCAGTGCGTCCACCCTGCGCCAGCCCAATGCCGGCCCGGCAGGCGCCGCGCCGGCCATGGTGGCCCCGAACGCAGTGGCCGACATGCGCATCGAGCGCCAGGGCAATGTGCGCTGGCTGGCGACCAGCCTGCCGCCCGAAAAGCTCTACCCGTTGATCCGCAGCTTCTGGCAGGAGCGCGGCTTCGCGCTGGCGGTGGACAACCCCGAGATCGGCCTGATGGAGACCGACTGGGCAGAGAACCGCGCCAAGATCCCGATGGACGTCATCCGCAGGACCATTGGCAGGGTGTTCGACAGCCTGTACTCGACCTCGGAACGCGACCGCTTTCGCACCCGCATCGAGCGCAGCGCCACCGGCAGCGAGGTCTTCATCAGCCACCGCGGCCTGATGGAGATCTACACCAGCGAGCGCAAGGACAGCACGATGTGGCAGCCCCGGCCGAGCGACCCAGAGCTGGAAGTCGAATTCCTGTCGCGGCTGATGGTCAGGCTGGGCGCCAAGGAAGACACCGCACGCAGCACCGTGGCGGCCGTGCCCGCAGCGCCGGCCAGGGCGCGGTTGGCGTCGATGCCCGCCACTGCGGCGATGGAGATCGACGAAGGCTTCGACCGTGCCTGGCGCCAGGTGGGCCTGGCACTGGACCGCAGCGGCTTCACCGTGGAAGACCGCGACCGCAGCGCCGGCATCTACTTCGTGCGCTATGTCGACCCGAAGCTGGCTGGCAGGGACGAGCCCAACTTCTTCACCAAGCTGTTCAGCGGCAGCAAGGAAAACGCCCGGCCGCAACGCCTGCGGGTGCTGGTGAAGGCCAGCGGCGCCAAGTCGGCGGTGACGGTGCAGACCGCCGACGGCAACCCCGACAACAGCGAGCAGGCGCGCACCATCGTCGGCAAGCTGATCGACGCATTGAAGTAGGCCGGCCACAACAGGTTGGCGCCAGGAGACCATCACAATGCAACAAGCAGAAGACTTCCGTGCCGAAAGCCGGGCCATGCTGGCTCTGCTCGCGCAGGCCGACGCGGCCGCATACAGCGAGCCCACCTTGTTCAAGGGCTGGACCATCAACGCGGTGCTGCAGCATTTGCATTTCTGGAACCAGATGGCCGGCCTGCAGCTGACCGACGAGCCGATGCTGCTGCAGCGGATCGCCGCAGTGAAGGCCCACACCCGCGGCATGCGCGACTTCGAAAACACACACTTCCAGGGCCTGGCGGGTCGTCCGCTGCGCGATGCCTGGCACCAGGGCTTTGAAGCCACCGCCGACGCCTTCGCCCAGGCCGACCCCAAGGCCCGGCTGAAGTGGCCGGGGCCTGACATGAGCGCCCGCTCGTCGATCACAGCGCGCCTGATGGAAACCTGGGCGCACGGGCAGGAGGTCTACGACCACCTGGGCGTGGAGCGCCAGAATGCCGACCGGGTGCAGAACATCGTGGTGCTGGGCGTCAACACCTTCGGCTGGACCTACGCCACACGCGGCGAGACTCCGCCAGGCCCGCTTCCGCACCTGGTGCTGAGCGCGCCGTCGGGTGCGGTGTGGACCTACGGCGACCCCAGCACCTCTGAACGCATCGCGGGACGGGCCGACGAGTTCTGCCAGGTCGTCACCCAGACCCGCAACGTGGCAGACACCAGCCTGCAGGTGACCGGCCCGGTGGCCACCGACTGGATGTCCAAGGCGCAATGCTTTGCCGGTGCACCGGAGACGCCTCCGTCCCCCGGTACTCGCCACACCCGGCAGCTGAACTGACCGAACCAGGCTGCCGCTGCGGAACCGGCTCCGCCTGGCCGCCGGCGGCGTCTCCGTGAGGGGGCTGAGGCCGGACACAAACGGTGTGCCGTTTATGGCTGCCGAGGGGCAGGGCCTCCGGCCCTGCGCGGCCTGCAAGGGCGGCGCAGCCGCTTCGGGGGTGGGCCATCAGTGGGCCTGTTCCCAGTTGGGGCCCACGCCCACCTCGGCCAGCAGCGGCACGCTCAACTGCGCCACGCCGGCCATCAGCGCCGGCACCTGCTCGCGCGCCCAGGGC
>JBBRVT010000207.1:0-7937 GCA_038246615.1 Burkholderiales bacterium | reverse complement strand
CTGATCTTGGACGGACCCACCGGCTGCGGCGTCATGTAGGTGCTGCAGTCCAGGATGCGCAGCACCGGCAGCCCGGGCTGCAGCGCGCTGGCCTGCTGCAGGCGCGCCTGCAGCCACTGGGCGGACACCAGCAGGGCATCGCGGTCTGGGTCCTGGTCCTGGGCTTGAACTTGATCAGTCTGGGGCTCTGGCGTCGAGGGCATGGCAGTCGGCGTGGTATTGGGCGTGGTGGTGGACATGGCTTGCGCGTCGGTGGTTGGCGTGTGGGCGCTCTATCGTTCGAGCGAATGGACAGGCGTTACAGCATCGCTACCGGTACTTCGCGGCTGTGATGAACGCCTTGAAAGTCTCACGGCCGATGCAATGGAAACGGTTCCTTCACCCCATTGCATCGCATCGCTTTCCTTCAATTCGTGATTGAACTGCCCAGTGAATCTGGAATGAACAGCGGCCGCCTTCAACTCGGCAACCGTCGGTCCTGCGGCAGCAATCAGGACGGGGAGGGCGTAAATTTCAACTGCGAATCCAATGGCCACGGCAGCCAGGTGAGATGCACCGGGAATCAATGCGCAATGCCCGGTTGAGCGAATCGTCAGGCCACACTCCTTGGCCACCATCCAAGCTAGCAAGGCTGCTTTGCTGCAATGGCCTCGCATTCAACCAGTAATGCCGGGTCGACCAGTTGGGAAACGAAGACTGCAGTTGATGTTGGCTTGTGGGCGCCGAGTAATTTGACTCGGGCGGTTCGAACAGTCCGTATGTCTTGGCCTGCCACAACGAAAAGTGTGAGCTTGATGATTGACGACTGATCAAGTCCATGAACTCTGAGAAGTGCTGCAATGTTGTTGAACATCTGCTCTGACTGTTCTTCCAATGTAGAGGGCGTTGTTCCATCTGGGCGAATTCCTACTTGCCCAGACAGGAAGACCAGTTCTGTACCTGCAGGCACAACTGCAGTGTGACTGTAGCCAGTGGGGGTGTGGACATCTGGCGGGTTAACAAATTTGGTCATGTCTTTCCGTATTCCTGGTTAGGCTGGCACTTGAATTGGGGCTGGTTTGAATTTTTAAGGCTGAACCCGCTTTCGACCTCGGATGGCCTTTGTCGGAAGGTGCAACTTGCCGCCTGTGGGCAGATTTGATGGTGCCAAGCAGGGCGCATCCCAGCAAGCTGCGCCTGCTGGTGTTTTCCCTTGGATTTGGCTGTTCTGGTGCTTGGAAATGCGCAGTTTGTGCCTGTGCGGCCAGGCCTGCCGCCGATCTTGTTCCGGTTGCTGTTCGTGGTGTTCCGCTGAGCGCAGCCGCAGGCCAGGCGTTGCTGCATGGGCTGGCCGTCCGGTCTGCAGGTGGAAAGGGCCAAAGCTGACGGAAAGGGAAAAACCTGAGCTGCGGTGCCCGGTCAGCCGGTCGGGCCTCTTGCTGCACACCGGGCCCGGCCCGGCAGCCCGCAGAATGCAGGTTGTTTCGTGAGAGAAAGACACCGTGCAGTTCAGCGACATCCAGATTGCGCAGCAAGCCAGCCTGCGCCGCATCACCGACCTGGCGCAGGAGCGCCTGGGCATCGCCGACCGGCACTTGGTGCCCTACGGACATTACAAGGCCAAGCTGTCGCTCGACTACCTGCACAGCCTGGCCGACCGGCCCGACGGCCGGCTGGTGCTGGTCACCGCCATCAGCCCCACACCGGCGGGCGAAGGCAAGACCACCACCACCGTGGGCCTGGGCGACGCGCTCAACCACATCGGCAAGCGGGCCATCGTGGCGCTGCGCGAGCCGTCGCTGGGCCCGGTGTTCGGCATGAAGGGCGGCGCCGCCGGTGGCGGCCATGCGCAGGTGGTGCCGATGGAGGAAATCAACCTCCATTTCACCGGTGACTTCAACGCCATCGCGCTGGCCAACAACCTGCTGGCCGCCACCATCGACAACCACATCCACCACGGCAATGCGCTGGACATCGACCTGCGCCGCATCAGCTGGCGGCGGGTGATGGACATGAACGACCGGGCACTGCGCGACATCACCGTGGGCCTGGGCGGCCCGGGCAACGGCTTTTCGCGCAGTGACGGTTTCGACATCGTGGTGGCCAGCGAGGTGATGGCCATCTTCTGCCTGGCCAGCAGCCTGTTCGATCTGAAGCAGCGGCTGGGCGCCATCGTGGTGGCGCAGACCCGGTCGCGCCGGCCGGTGCATGCGCGCGACCTGAAGGTGCATGGCGCCATGGCCGTGCTGCTGAAAGACGCGCTGGCGCCCAACCTGGTGCAGACGCTGGAGAACAACCCGGCCATCCTGCACGGCGGGCCGTTCGCCAACATCGCGCACGGCTGCAACTCGGTGCTGGCCACCCGCGCCGCACTGAAGCTGGCCGACTACGTGGTGACCGAAGCCGGCTTCGGCGCCGACCTGGGCGCCGAGAAGTTCATCGACATCAAATGCCGCCAGTCGGGCCTGCGGCCGCAAGCCGCCGTGGTGGTGGCCACGCTGCGGGCGCTGAAACACCACGGCGGTGCTGCGCGTGGCGAACTGGGGCGTGAGGACCTCGGCGCGCTGGAGCGCGGCCTGGCCAACCTGCAGCGCCATGTGCACAACGTGCGTGAGGTCTATGGCCTGCCCTGCGTGGTGGCTGTCAACCACTTCAGCGCCGACACTGCGGCCGAGCATGCGCTGCTGGCCGCGCGGGTGGCAGATTGGGGTGTGCCGCTGCGCCTGGCCCGGCACTGGGCCGAGGGTGGCCGCGGCGCGGCCGATCTGGCCCGCGAGGTGGTGCGCCTGTGTGCCGAACCGAGCACGCTGCGCTTCGTCTACCCCGACGATGCCAGTTTGCTGGACAAGGCCACCCTGGTCGCACAGCGGGTGTACGGCGCGGCCGGGGTCAGTGCCAGCGCGGCGGTGCGGGCGCAGTTGCAGGGGCTGGAAGACGCCGGCCACCGCCACCTGCCGGTGTGCATCGCCAAGACGCAGTACAGCTTTTCCACCGACACCAGCCTGCTCGGCGCACCCAGCGGCCATCTGCTGAACGTGCGCGAAGTGCGCCTGGCGGCCGGTGCCGGTTTCGTGACCCTGGTGTGCGGCGACATCATGACGATGCCGGGCCTGCCGGCCGAGCCTGCAGCCGAGCACATCGACCTGGACGACACGGGCCGGGTGGTGGGCCTGTTCTGAGCGCCCCGGCGCCCCGGGCCTGCGGGCGCAGCTGCCTCAGGCGGCCAGGCCGTGCGCCCGGCGTGATTGGTCCACCAGGGTCTCGATCAGTTGCTGCTTCATCGCCTCGGCCGTCTCGTTCGGCCCCTGGCAGGTGCCAGCGGCATGGTGGCCGCCGCCGCCGTGCTGCAGCATCAGCGTGCCCACATCCATCGGGTTGCCGCGGTCGAAGATCGACTTGCCGACGGTATAGACCGTGTTCTGCTTCTCGCGGCCCCACATCACATGCATCGACAGGTCGCACTGCGGGAACATCGCATACACCACGAAGCGGTTACCGGCGTAGATGGTCGGCTCGTCGCGCAGGTCGAGCACCACCAGCTTCTCGTGCACCCGCGCAATGCGTGCGATCTGGGTGCGGAACAGGGCGTGCTGGGTGAAGAACAGGCCCACCCGCTCCTTCACGTCGGGCAGGGCCAGAATCTCGTCGATCGGCATTGCACGGCAGCAGTCGATCAGCATCATCATCAGCTGGTAGTTCGACACGCGGAATTCGCGGAAGCGGCCCAGCCCGGTGCGCGCGTCCATCAGGAAGGACAGCAGCTCCCAGCCTTTGGGGTGCAGCACGTCGTCCTTGCTGAAACCGGCGGAGTCGGCCTTGTCGACCGCGTCCATCATGTCGTCGCTGATGCGGCCGCCAAAGCGGGCCTGGCCGCCGAAGTGGTCGTAGACCACCCGCGCGGCCGACTTGGCATCAGGTTGCAGGATGTAGCCCGGCGTGGCCGCGCCGCTGTTGCGCAGCGCCTCGCTGGCGTGGTGGTCGAAGCACATGCCGCAACCGGGCACATAGGGCAGGTTGGTCAGGATGTCACGCTCGGTGACCGCCACCTTGCCGTCTTGCACATCCTTGGGGTGGTGGAACACGATCTCGCCGAGCATGCCCAGTTCCTTCAGCAGCACGGCGCACACCAGGCCGTCCATGTCGCTGCGGGTGAGCAGGCGGTACTTCGTCGTCGGTTCGGTCATCGGGCGATCTCCAAGGCGGGCAAAGGCAGGCCACGCGATGCGGCGGCCAGGTGCCTCTCGTATCGGCCGCCGCCGGCCGGGCTTGAGCCCCATGAGGAAATGTTGGGCCGCTCCCAAGTTTCCTCATTCCCCCTCGGCGGGCCTGACGCGCAGCGGCAGGTCTGGGGGCACTCTCAGTCGATTTCGATGCCCTTGGTGATGGTGCCCCACATCGCGCGCTCGCGGCTGGCCTGGGCCACCAGGTCGGCAACCTGCGCTGGCCAGGGTGTGTAGCCCAGCGCGGCCAGGCGCTGCTGGAAATCTGCCGTGGCCAGCACCTTGCGGGTGGCGTCGGCCACACGATCGGTGGTGGCGGCGGGCAGCCTGGGCGGGCCGTACAGCGTCATCCAGCCGACCACCTCGTAGCCGGGCAGGCCGGCCTCGCGCATGGTGGGCACGTCGGGCAGCATCGGGTTGCGGCTGGCCGATGTCACCGCCAGCGCCCGCACCTGCCCGCCGTTGATGAACTTCTGCGCCCCGCCGACGATGTCGAAACTCATCTGCAGTTGGCCCTCCGATCACGTCGTTCATCGCCGGCGCGTTACCCGTCTTCAGCGGGCTTGCCTGCGGCACCACCGGCACATTGGCCGCTGGCCCCTGCGCCGCAGCCAGCGGGGTGATGGCGGCCAGCGCCAGGGCGGCCAGGGTGGTGCGGCGGCTGGGTGCGACAAGCATGGTGTGGCCTCGGCAGTGGAGCAAGCCGGCCAGCTTGGCGCGACGGCGGCAATGCGCAAAAACCAGAGCTGGGGGTTTGGCCGATACCGGCCTGCTTCAAGCACGGACACGGGGCCCCTTCGGTAAAACCGAATGGCGCCGAGCCGCCCGCTTGGGCAGACTGCGCAGACGACGGCTTCGACGACGGCACTTTCCACATGACCACACCCCAGCAAGGCATCCAGGCCCGGCACCAGCAGGCGCTGGACCAGGGCCGCTTCCTGATCCAGCACTGCGCGGCCTGCGGCCGGCATGTGTACTTTCCGCGGGCTGTGTGCCCGCATTGCGGCGCTGCCGAGCCGGCCCTGGTGGCGCCGGCCGGCGGCGGCACGGTGCAGGCCGTGACCACGCTGCACCGCAAGCCCGAGCAGGGCGGCAACTACCACGTCTGCCTGGTCGACCTGGACGAAGGCGTGCGCCTGATGAGCCGGGTAGAGGGCCTGGCGCCCGACGCGGTGCAGATCGGCCTGCGGGTGTGCGCGCGGGTGCAGGTGAAGGACGGCAAGGGCCTGGTGGTGTTCGACCCGGAGCAAACGGCATGAGTGTCTACCCCCGCACCACGCCCCTGACACCGCAGCTGCGCAGCCTGCGCGGCGCCACCGCCATCACCGGCGTGGGCCTGTTCGGCAATGGCGAATCACCCGGCTACACCGACATCGAGCTGCTGGCCACCGCCGCCCACCGCGCGGTGGCCGATGCCGGCCTGACGATGCAGGACATCGACGGCCTGTGCACCGCCAGCGTGCTGAGCACCATGTGGCCGATGCCGGTGATCGAGTACCTGGGCATCAACCCCACGTTCATCGACGGCACGATGCTGGGCGGCAGCAGCTTCATCGCCCACCTGATGCCGGCCATGCTGGCGCTGCAGGCCGGCCAGTGCGACAACGTGCTGGTTTGCTACGGCAGCACCCAGCGCAGCGGCACGATGAACCGCGCCGCCGTGGCCGCCGCGCGCCGGCAGATGGACCCGCAGCCCTATGAGATGCCCTACGACCCGGTGTTCCCGGTGGCCGCCTATGCGCTCGCCACATCGGCCCACATGGACAAGTTCGGCACCACGCGGCGGCAACTGGCCAGCGTGGCAGTGGCCGCACGTGACTGGGCGCGCTCGAACCCCGACGCCTTCGAGCGCGGCCCGCTCAGCGTGGACGACGTTCTGAAGGCCCGCATGATCGCCAGCCCGCTCACCGTGCGCGATTGCTGCCTGGTCACCGACGGCGCCGGCGCCTTCGTGCTGCAGCGCGCCGATGCCGCCAGGGCCGGCCCCAAGAAGCCGGTGCATGTGCTGGGCACTGCCACCGCCAGCTGGCACCGCCAGATCAGCAGCATGCCCGACCTGACGGTGACGGCCGCCGCGCAGAGCGGCGCCGCCGCCTTCGCGATGGCCGGGCTGGGGCCGAAGGACGTGCAGGTGGCCGAGCTGTACGACGCCTTCACCATCAACACCATCCTGTTCCTCGAAGACCTGGGCTTCTGCGCCAAGGGCGAGGGTGGCGCCTTCGTCGAGAGCGGCGCCATCAGCCCCGGTGGCAGCCTGCCGGTCAACACCAACGGCGGCGGCCTCAGCTGCACCCACCCCGGCATGTACGGCATCTTCGCGTTGATCGAGGCGGTGCAGCAGCTGCGTGGCGAGGCCGGCGAGCGCCAGGTGGCCGGCGTCAGCGTGGCGCTGGCACACGGCAACGGCGGCACGCTGTCCAGCCAGGCCACCGCCATCCTCGGCACCTCCGACACCCTGTGAGGCCGCCACCATGATCCGCGACGAAGACACCACCCAGGCCCTGGTGGCCACCGTCGAGCGCTTTGTGCGCGAACGCCTGCGCCCGCTGGAGCAGCAGGTGGCCGACACCGACCAGATCCCGCCCGACGTGGTGCAAGACATGCGCGAGATGGGCCTGTTCGGCCTGACCATCCCCGAGGAACACGGCGGCCTGGGCCTGACGATGGAGGAAGAAGTGCGGGTGATGGTCGCGCTGGGCCACACGTCGCCGGCCTTTCGCTCGGTGATCGGCACCACGGTGGGCATCGGCTCGCAGGGCATCGTGTTCGACGGCACGCCCGAGCAGCAGGCGCATTGGCTGCCGAAGCTGGCCACCGGAGAGCTCATCGCCAGCTTTGCGCTGACCGAGCCGGGTGCGGGCTCGGACGCCGCCTCGCTGCGCACCACCGCCATCCGCGGCCAGGACGCGGAAGGCGACCACTACATCGTCAACGGCAGCAAGCGCTACATCACCAACGCGCCGCAGGCCGGGCTGTTCACGCTGATGGCGCGCACCAACCCGGCCGACAAGGGCGCAGGCGGGGTGTCGGCCTTCATCGTCGACGCCAAGAGCCCGGGCATCAGCCTGGGCCTGCCCGACCGCAAGATGGGCCAGCGTGGCGCGCACACCTGCGACGTCGTCTTCGACAACCTGCGGGTGCCCGCCGCCAACCTGATCGGCGGCAAGGAGGGCCAGGGCTTCAAGATGGCGATGCGGGTGCTGGACAAGGGCCGCATCCACATCGCTGCGGTCTGCGTGGGTGTGGCCAAGCGCATGCTGGCCGACGCGCTGGCCTATGCCGCCGAGCGCCAGCAGTTCGGCCAGGCCATCGGCGACTTCCAACTGGTGCAGGCCATGCTGGCCGACAGCCAGACCGAAATCTACGCCGCCGAATGCATGGCGCTGGACGCCGCCCGCCGCCGCGACAACGGCCTGCCGGTGGCCACCGAGGCTGCCTGCTGCAAGCTGTTTGCCAGCGAAATGTGCGGCCGCGTGGCCGACCGTGCGGTGCAGATCTTCGGCGGCGCCGGCTACATGGCCGACTACGGCATCGAGCGCTTCTACCGCGACGTGCGCCTGTTCCGCCTGTATGAAGGCACCTCGCAGATCATGCAGCTGGTGATCGGGCGCAATCTGATGAAGTCTCAGCGCAACGGCTGACGGCTCTGGGCTCGTTGCTGTCGTTGGCGTTGTTGAACAGCCGACATTCACAGTTCGGCGCGAGGCCGAGGACGGCGGGTGACTGGCTGACTCCATG
>JBBRVT010000206.1:0-7954 GCA_038246615.1 Burkholderiales bacterium | reverse complement strand
GCTGGCGCAGCGCCGTGAATCGCTGACCCGCGTCCGCCAGGCCGAGGACGGGCTGGAGCGCAGCATCGCGGCGCTGGAATCATTGCAGGCGCAGTGCGAGCGGCTGGCCAGCCAGCTCGAAACCGATGTCGACCAGCTGCGCCACCTGGCCGCGATGCCGCCGGCTGCGGCCGTGGCTGCTTCTGCTGCTGCTGCCGCCACGGCGGCTGCGCCGCCCCGGCCCGCCCACCTGCAACTGGTGCAGGCGGTGGCCGGCGTCGCTGCCTGAGCCGCCGGCCGGGCACGCTCCGACGCATCACCGATGATGCGCGGCATGACGCCGCAGCCGCCTCGCGCACCGCTTCCACCCATCGCGCCCACGCTGATCGCCTGGCAGCGCCAGCATGGCCGCCATGGCCTGCCCTGGGTGGGCAGCCGCGACCCCTACCGCGTCTGGCTGTCGGAGATCATGCTGCAGCAGACCCAGGTCAGCGTGGTGCTGGACTACTACCAGCGCTTCCTGCAGCACTTTCCCGACGTGGCGGCGCTGGCTGCGGCCAGCCAGGACGCCGTGCTGGCGCTGTGGAGCGGGCTGGGCTACTACAGCCGGGCGCGCAACCTGCACCGCTGTGCCCAGGTGGTGGTAGCCGAGCATGGCGGACGCTTTCCGCCGCACAGCGCGCTGCTGGCCACGCTGCCGGGCATCGGCCGGTCCACCGCAGCGGCGATCGCCGCGTTCTGCTTCGGTGAGCGCTGCGCCATCCTCGATGGCAACGTCAAGCGGGTGCTGGGCCGGGCGCTGGGCTTTGCCGGCGACCTGGCCCAGCTGCGGCAGGAGCGGGCGCTGTGGCAGCTGGCCGAGGCCCTGCTGCCCGCGCGCGACATCGAGGCCTACACTCAGGGCCTGATGGACCTGGGTGCGTCGCTGTGCAGCCTGCGCAAGCCGGCCTGTGATGCCTGCCCGCTGGCCGGCCTGTGCGTGGCCCGGGCCCAGGGCCGGCCCGAGGCCTACCCGGTGAAGACACGCAAACTCAAGCGCAGCGCGCGTGCGCACCTGTTGCTGTGGCTGCACTGGGGCGATCGCGTGTGGCTGGTGCAGCGGCCGCAGACCGGCGTGTGGGCCGGCCTGTGGAGCCTGCCCGAGGTCGACACCGAAACTGCGCTGTGGGCACTGGCGACCGGCTGGCCGGGCGAAGGCCGGCTGCTCCCGTCGGTGGTGCATGTGCTGACCCACCTGGACTGGACGCTGCAGCCCTGCCACTGGCCGCTGCCTGCCGATCTTCCCGACAGCCAGCGCCGATCCATCGAGGCTGCGTTACCGCCGGGCCGCTGGGTGCTGCGCAGCGACGCACTGGCGCTGGGCCTGGCGGCGCCGATCCGCCGCTGGCTGGAAGCCGGCCCGCCGGCCTGACCTGGCCGGCTGGATGGCGCCGGATGGCGTCGGCTGGTGCCAGCGCACCGGTGGCGGGCTACATCAGGCCCTTGCCCTGCAAGTAGTCCTGTACCAGTTGCAGGCGCAGCACCGGTTCGTCCAGCGCCATCAGCCGCTGCTTGGCGGCGTTGGAGATCGGCAGGATCTCGCACCAGCGGTTGGCCACCCAGCCGGCGTCGTCGAGCTGGTGCGGCACCAGGAAAGGGTGGTGGCCCTGCTCGGCCAGCGCGTCGATCGCCCGGGCCAGCGCCTGGGCGCTGGGCTGCAGCGCCGGCGATACGGCCTGGGTCTGGTCGGGCGGGCCGGCCGTGGCCTCGGCCAGCCACAGGCCGTCGTCACGCTGGTGGGTGGCGCCCAGGTGCACCCGCAGGCCGCCGGTGCAGCGCACCCGCAGGATGCCGGGCTGCTCGGCGTCCACTTCCTGCAAGTGGGCCAGCACGCCGACGGCGTCCAGCAAGATCTTGCCGGGGCCGGCGCCGGCGCCCCGCACCTCGCCGCCCTGGCGGATGCGCACCACGGCAAACGGCGTGCGGGTGCGCAGGCAGTGGCTGATCAGGTCGAGGTAGCGCGCCTCGAACACCTTCAGCAACAGCAGCCCGCCCGGGAACAGCACCGAGCCCAGCGGGAACAGCGGCAGCGCGGTCCAGGGGCCGGCATCGGCCGGGGACAGGCGGTCGCCGCTCATTCGCCCGGCACCAGTTCGCGGTGGCGCACCACCGTGGCGCCATGGTCGGCAAAGCGCTGGCCCAGCTGCTCGACCATGTAGACCGAGCGGTGCTGGCCGCCGGTGCAGCCGATGGCCACGGTGACATATCCACGTTGGTCATTGGCCAGCGCCGGCAGCCAGTGGCGGATGAAGGCCTCGATCTGCGCCAGCATCGCTGCGGCCTCGGGCTGGCCGTCCAGGAACTGCGCCACCGGCGCGTCGCGGCCGGTCAGTACCCCCAGCCCGTGCACGTAATAGGGGTTGGGCAGCACCCGCACGTCGAACACATAGTCGGCATCCAGCGGCACGCCGTACTTGAAGGCGAAGCTCTCGAACACCAGCGTCAGCCGGTGGTTGCCTGCCGAGACCAGGCCACGCACATGGCTGCGCAGCCCTGCGGGGCGCAGGGTGCTGGTGTCGATGATGGTGGAGACCTCGCGCAGCTCGGCCAGCATCAGGCGCTCCAGCTCGATCGCCTCGATCAGCGCATGCTGGCCGCTGCCGCCGGCCTCGGGCTGGCTCAGCGGGTGCGGGCGGCGGGTCTCGGAGAAGCGCCGCACCAGGGTGTCGGTGCTGGCGTCGAGGAACAGCGGGCGGATGGCCACGCCTTCGCCGCGCAGCTCGTCGATCAGTGGCACCAGCACCGGCAGCGAGCGCGCGGTGCGCACGTCCACCGCAATCGCCACCCGCTGGGTGTAGCGCGGGTGGTTCAGCGCCATGTATTCGCGCAGCAGCTCGGGCGGCAGGTTGTCGACACAGAAGTAGCCGGCGTCTTCCAGCGCATGCAGCGCCACCGACTTGCCCGAGCCCGAGATGCCGGTGATCAGCACCAGCTCGCGCACGGCCGAGCCTGGCCCGTCGGCGGGAAGTTCGGCGCCGGCGCTCATGCTTTGCTGCGCCGCCGGGCCGGGCCGGGCGCGGGGTCGGGCGCAGTGTCGGTTGCAGTGTCGGTTGCAGTGTCGGGTGTGGCCGGCACGGCCTGCTGCAGCATGGCCCGGGCATGGGCCAGGCTGGTGCCGCCCAGGCGCTCGCCGCCCAGCATGCGCGCCACCTCGGCCACGCGGGCTGCGCCGGCCACCTGCGCCACCGTGCTGGTGGTGCTGCCGTCGGCGTCCTGGGTCTTGCTGACCAGATAGTGGTGGTCGGCGCAGGCGGCCACCTGGGCCAGGTGGGTGACGGCCAGCACCTGGCGACGACCGTCACCCACCCGCCCCAGCTGCTTCATCAGGGCGCCCACGGTGTCGCCCACCGCACCGCCGATGCCGGCATCGATCTCGTCGAAGATCAAGGTGCGGGCGCCGTCGTCGGCAGTCTGGGCGGTGGTGACGGCAATCGCCAGCGCCAGGCGTGACAGCTCACCGCCCGAGGCCACCTTGGCCAACGGCCGTGGCGTGCTGCCGGCATGGCCGGCGACCAGAAACTCGACCGCCTCCAGCCCCTGGCTCTGCGGCGTGGCCAGCCGCTGCAGCGCAACCTCGAAGCGGCCACCCGCCATGCCCAGGCCCTGCATCGCCTGGCTGACCTGGGCGCCCAGCGGACCGGCCGCCCGGGCGCGTGCGGCGCTGACACGGCCGGCCTCGGCCAGGTGATGGCGGTCGGCCTCGGCCAGCGTGGCCTGCAACGCGGCGGTGTCGGTGGCGGCGTCCAGCGCGCCCAGCTCGGCCTGCCATTGCGCCAGCAGTGCCGGCAGCTCGGCCGCCGGCCGGCGGTAGCGGCGGGCCAGGCCCATCCAGGCGGCCAGTCGTTCATCCAACTCGGCCAGGCGCCGGGGGTCCAGTTCGGCCCGGCCCAGATAGGCTTGCAGGGCGTGGGAGGCGTCCTGCAACTGGGCCTGGGCACCCTGCAACGCGTCGAGGATGGGCGCAATGCGCGGGTCGTGGTCGGCCACGCCGGCCAGCGCGTCGATGGCCCGGCTGGTCAGGCCTTCGGCATGGGCCTCGTCGCCCTCGGCCACCGCCTGCAGCGCGCTGCGGGCGCCGTCGATCAGCGCCTGTGCATGCGCCAGGCGCTGGTGCTCGGCCGACAGTGCGACCCATTCGCCGTCGCCCGGGGCCAGCGTCTGCAACTCGTTGATCTGCCAGGCGAGGCGCTCGCGCTCGCGCAGCAGTTCACCGCTGCGCGAGCGTGCGCGCTCCAGCGCGTCGGCCGCCGCCCTGCGGGAAGCGAACAGCTGCACCAGCACGGTGGTGTCGATGCCGGCCTGGCCGTCGAGCAGTGCGCGGGTGGCAGCCGGTCGGGTAAGGCTCTGCCAGGCATGCTGGCCGTGGATGTCGAGCAGGTGCTCGGCCGCCTCGCGCAACTGGGTGACGGTGGCAGCGCTGCCGTTGATCCAGGCGCGGCTCTTGCCTTGGGCGTCGACCGCGCGGCGCAGCAGCAGGCTGCCGGCGGCGTCGCCCGCGAAGCCGGCGTCTTCGAGCCAGGTGGCCAGCGACGCCGGGCTGTCGAACTCGGCGCTGATCTCGGCGCGCGCTGCGCCTTCGCGCACCACGCCGGCATCACCCCGGCTGCCGAGCGCCAGTTGCAGCGCGTCGACCAGGATGGACTTGCCCGCGCCCGTCTCGCCCGTCAGCACCGAAAAGCCGGCATGGAACTCCAGTTCCAGCGTGGGCACGATGGCGAAGTCGCGCAGGGCCAGGCGCCGGAGCATGTCAGTGACTCACGGTGCCGAAGCGGCACTGCGACGGACGAGGCGGCGCTTCCCGGCGGCCGCAAGCCGCACCGGTGGCGGGCTCAAACCACCCCCTCATACCAGCGCAGCTTGCGGCGCAGGGTGGCGTAGTAGCTCCAGCCGCGTGGGTGCAGAAAGCGCACCTTGTGCGCCGAGCGCTGCACCCGCACCTGGTCGCCGTGCAGCAGGCTGGCGATGCCCTGCATGTCGAAATTGGCCGACGCATCGCGCCCGGCCACCACGGTGATGCGCACCGGGCCGCTGTCGGGCAGCACGATCGGGCGGTTGCTCAGGGTGTGGCTGGCAATCGGCACCAGCACCCAGCCGGCGATGCCCGGGTGCAGGATCGGCCCGCCGGCGGACAGCGAATAGGCGGTGCTGCCGGTGGGCGAAGCCAGGATCAGACCGTCGGCGCGCATGTTGGCGACGAACTCGTCGCCGATGTCCACCCGCAGCTCGACCATGCTGGCGGTGGCGCCGCGGCTGACGACCACGTCGTTCAGCGACAGGCCTTCGAAGATGCGCTCGCCATCCCGCCAGACCTCGCCTTCGAGCATGGCGCGGAAGTCTTCCTCGTAATCGCCGGCGATCATCGGTGCCAGCGCCTCGCGGTACTGGCCGATCGGCACATCGGTGATGAAGCCCAGCCGGCCCTGGTTGATGCCCACCAGCGGCAGGTTGTGGCGCGCCAGTTCACGTGCGATGCCCAGCATGGTGCCGTCGCCACCGACGACCACGGCCAGATCGCACTGTTTGCCGATCTGATCGATGGTGAGGGCGTCGAAATCACTGACGCCGGTGCTGGCAGCGGTGTGGTGCTCGAACGAGACCTCCAGGCCCTGGCGCACGAGAAAGTGGGCGATTTCCTGCAGCAGCGGCCGGATGCCATCGGCCTGGTACTTGCCGACCAGCGCTGCATGTTGGAATCGACGGCCCATGCACGGAATTACACCACAGGGCCTGTTTTGGCAGCTGCCGCCGCAGGGCGGCCAAGCCCCCGTCCGTACAATGAAAATTCCGAGTCCATACCCCCCAGCCAATCCATGGACGACCGCGCCCGCAGCCTGCTGAAAACCCTGGTCGAACGCTACATCGCCGACGGCCAGCCGGTGGGATCACGAACGCTGTCACGCGCCTCGGGTTTGGAGCTGTCGCCGGCGACCATCCGCAACGTGATGGCCGATCTGGAAGAGCTGGGCCTGATCGCCAGCCCGCACACCAGCGCCGGCCGCATCCCCACGGCGCGCGGCTACCGGCTGTTCGTCGACACCATGCTGACCGCCCGGCCGGTGGACATGCACCTCACGGCACCCGAGATGGCCGGCGTGCGCGGGCAGTTGCAGCCCGACCAGCCGCATCGCGTGATCGCCCAGGCTGCGTTGCTGCTGTCCAACCTCAGCCACTTTGTCGGCGTGGTCACCGCGCCCAAGCGGGCCAGCGTGTTCCACCACATCGAATTCCTGCGTTTGGCCGAGCGGCGGGTGCTGGTGATCCTGGTGTCGCCCGACGGCGACGTGCAGAACCGGGTGATCTTCACCGCCCGCGACCACACGCAGAGCGAGCTGGTGGAAGCCACCAACTACATCAACACCCACTACGCCGGCCTGGCCCTCGACGAGGTGCGCACCCGGCTGAAGCGCGAGGTGGATGTGCTGTGCGGCGAGATCGCCGCGCTGATGCAGGCCGCAGTGCAGGCCGGCAGCGACGTGCTGGCCGACAACACCGAGCAGCTGGTGGTCTCCGGCGAGCGCAACCTGCTGGGCGTGCAGGATTTCGGCAACGATCTGGGCAGCCTGCGCAAGCTGTTCGACCTGTTCGAGCAGAAGACCGAGCTGATGCGCTTGCTGGAGAACAGCAGCCTGGCCGACGGCGTGCGCATCTACATCGGCGGCGAGTCGGGTGTGGTGCCCTATGAAGAGCTGAGCATCGTCTCTGCACCTTACGAGGTGGACGGCCGCATCGTCGGCACGCTGGGCGTGATCGGCCCGACCCGCATGGCCTATGACCGCATGATCCAGCTGGTCGACATCACCGCCCGTCTGGTGGGCAACGCGTTGTCCGGGCCGAAGTAGCCGGCTCCTACAATCGGTGTGCTGCCGCATGTCGCACAGCGGGCCGTTAGCTCAGTTGGTCAGAGCAGAGGACTCATAATCCTTTGGTCGTTGGTTCGAGCCCAACACGGCCTACCACCAGCAGCAATATCTGCTGGCCGATGCGGGAACTGCACTTGGTGATGCGATGTTCGGCGGCGCGCCATGGGCGACGCGCGCCGACGCGCCATGGGCAATGCGCGCCGACGCGCCATGGCGCGTTGTCCTACTGGCGCTGTCGCAGTTTTCCGATGGGTGCTGCAGGGCGCGGTGATTAGACTGATTTCTGTCGGTTCGGCGTTGCCGGTCCACCTACGGAAGCCCGCCATGCCTGCACGCCACACCCTCGCTGCCATCGTCACGGCCGTTGCCGCCCTCGCGCTGTTGCCTGGCTGCGCGGTCACCCGCAACCAGTCCACGGTCGGTACCTACATCGACGACACGGCCCTCACCACGGCTGTGAAAGCCCGCTTCATCGACAGCACGCAGGTGGACGCCGCCGCCATCAGCGTGGAAACGCTGGAGGGCACCGTGATGCTGTCGGGCTTTGCCAAGTCGCAGACGGAGAAGAGCATGGCTGAATCCATCGCCCGCGCCACCAAGGGTGTGAAGGCAGTGAAGAATCAGCTGGCCGTGCGCAATTGATCGACCACACCCATCGGCAGTGAAGCCATGGGCGCTGCTGCCACACGCCTCAAGGCGTTGCCGGCCGCAGCCAACGCCTCGTCACTGTCGAACGCTTGCCGTAGTGACCCTGCCACGCTTGATCGTTGTTGAGGGTCAGCTCGATTTGCCGGGCTATGCAGCTGCCCATCGTCACCATTGCAGAACCCAGGATCCACGACATGCCGACCGACACGCCACCACCCATCGCCCACTGGCTGACCACGCTGTTCGGGTCGCTCGGCAGTTCGCCACTGGCCGAGCCGCCGATGGGCTACGAATGCGCGCTGCCCTGGCTGCAGTCACCGCCAACGGTTGACCATGTTGGTGCGGCGGGGCTGTCGGACAGTTCTACGGACTGAATCGACTCTTGGTCGCGCAACGCTGCGGGTGCCATGGCTGCCGTGGCCGTCCCT